>CAMWKC010000334.1 GCA_947174735.1 uncultured Porphyromonadaceae bacterium | reverse complement strand
GCAGGCGAGCGCAGCGAGCCGTTCAGTGTTGTTCCTGTTAGTTCCATCTATAGAGACAGAATAAAGCAAAAAGAAATATAAAAACAGATAGTATAAAATGCCTAAGGCGCCTGTCCTCACGGATCGGCGCCTTTGTGTGTTTTCCATAATACTTTCTAACTAACCTAACATCATGAAACGAAGAAAACTGTTCTATCAGTCTGTTTTCTGTATTTATAACATTTGTAAGCGTGGAATTGTTCCGGAGTGCTGAAAAAATATTGGTGTTATTGGTGGAAATTGTTAATTTTGCGACTGACAAGAATCAAGACACCATGATTAATATCACAATTAGCAATGTTTGAAATTGTAAGCAAGCGCACTCTGGCCCCACGTGTTGTGGAGATGAAGGTCAAAGCCCCGCGGGTAGCTGAATCGGCTCGTCCGGGACAATTTGTCATAGTGCGTACAGACCCCAAGGGTGAGCGTATACCGCTTACCATCTGCGACTATGATGCCGATGAAGGCACAGTGACCATAGTGACTCAGGAAGTAGGTTACTCATCAGGTAAAATCAATTCTTTAGAGACAGACGACTGTTTCGCTGATTTTGCCGGACCTTTAGGCTGTCCTTCTGATCTGCTCGAGCTTACTCCGGAACAGCTTAAAGCTAAAAAGATACTTTTCGTCGCCGGTGGGGTAGGTACGGCTCCGGTCTATCCACAAGTCAAGTGGCTTAAGGAACAGGGTGTCGAAGCCGATGTGATAATAGGTGCTAAGACAAAGGATATGTTTACATACGTTGACGAGATGAAGCGTGTAGGCCGTGTACATCTCTGCACTGACGACGGTAGCGAAGGCTATCACGGTATGGTGACAGGCCTTATGGAGAAACTTATCAACGAAGATGGCCGGCAGTTTGATCACTGCGTTATAATAGGCCCGATGATAATGATGAAATTCGCCGCTCTGACTACTAAGAAATACAACATTCCCACTGTCGTATCACTCAACGCCCTTATGGTAGACGGTACCGGTATGTGTGGTGCCTGTCGTGTCACTGTTGACGGTGAAACACGTTTCACATGTGTAGAAGGTCCGGAATTCGACGGCCATAAAGTAGACTTCGACGAAGCTATGCGGCGTCAGAATATGTATCGAGACAATAAAAAGACCCACCCCGAAACACAAAACTGCAAGTGTAATGGCTAACAAAATACCCCGTGTGCCTGTCCGTGAGCAGGACCCTACCCGGCGCGCTACCAATTTTGAAGAAGTATGCTATGGCTATAACGCCGATGAAGCGGCTCTTGAGGCCTCGCGTTGTCTTAACTGCCGTGTAGCCAGATGTGTGGCCAAATGTCCTGTTAATGTCAACATACCCGGTTTTATACATGCAGTAGCTGAGGGAGATCTCGCTACCGCCGCCGCTATAATAGCCGCCGACAGTACTCTGCCGAGTGTGTGTGGACGTGTGTGTCCGCAGGAATCACAGTGCGAGGGAAACTGTGTGTTAGGTATCAAAGGTGAGCCTGTGGCTATAGGCAAACTGGAACGTTATGTCGGTGACTGGGCCATAGAACATGCTGATGAAACACCTGTAGAGGTGCCTGAACGCAACGGTAAACGTGTGGCTGTAGTCGGTTCCGGTCCGGCCGGACTGGCCTGTGCTTCCGACCTTGCTAAAGCCGGTTACGAAGTCAAGATATTCGAAGCCTTGCATGAAGTCGGTGGTGTGTTGGTATATGGTATACCTGAATTTCGTCTGCCGAAAGAACGCATTGTGGCCCGCGAAGTCGAAGCCTTGAAACGTCTCGGTGTCGAGATAGAAACCGATGTGGTGATAGGGCGTACACTTACTATTGATGATCTGCTTGACCGTGAAGGTTACGATGCCGTTTTCATAGGTTCAGGAGCCGGTCTGCCGCGTTTTATGGGTATCGAGGGGGAAAATCTTAACGGAGTATTCTCGGCTAATGAATTTCTGACCCGTGCCAATCTTATGCACGCTTATGATGAAAGTTATGACACTCCGATATATGCCGGCCGTAAGGTAGTGGTAGTCGGTGGCGGTAACGTCGCGATGGATGCCGTGCGTACTGCCAAACGTCTCGGTGCCGAATCGGTTATAGTGTACCGTCGTTCGGAGGCTGAACTCCCGGCACGTGTCGAAGAGGTACATCATGCCAAACAGGAGGGTATCGAGTTCCGTATGCTTACTAATCCTGTGCGTGTATTAGGTGACGAACGCGGCTGGGTACGCGGTGTGGAATGTGTCGAAATGGAGCTCGGTGAACCCGATGAAAGCGGACGTCGTAGTCCCGTAGTAAAGGAAGGCAGCAATTTCGAGATAGATTGCGATGTGGTTATCATGGCTCTCGGTACAAGTCCTAATCCGCTTATAAAACATACTACCAAAGGGCTTGACACTACTCGTCGCGGATGTATTGTAGCCGATGAAAACGGTGTCACCAGTCGTCCGGGAGTGTTTGCAGGCGGTGATGCCGTGACAGGGGCCGCTACTGTTATACTCGCTATGGGAGCAGGCCGTAAAGCCGCTGCTGCCATTGACACCTATCTGAATAAGAAAGACGATGCAACAAATGTATAAAAGCATACCATAAAAGTGTCATCCGAACGTAAGTTACACTAATTGCACTGATTATGACAAAAGATTCTTCTGATACTTTTTAACTTTGCAATGGTCAAAGGGGAAAGCTTTTTCCTCGGACCGATTTCTCATACAAGAAAAGAGTTTAGCAAGGTATACAAAAGTTAGGTTAGTTTTTTCCGTCATAATGGAACGGATAGTTAGTTAGTAATTAGTAAACATTTAGATCAGGTGATTCTTTAGGTAAGAAAAACAAAAAAGAGGCTGCCCGTTGATGGGTGGCCTCTTTTCTTATAAATCTTATAAATCTTATAAATCTTATAAATCTTATAAATCTTATAAAT
>CAMWKC010000333.1 GCA_947174735.1 uncultured Porphyromonadaceae bacterium | reverse complement strand
GCGAGAGGATAAGCGAACGAAGGGTTCTCAGGGTCGGTACAAGTAAGACCCTTGCTCTTGAGAGTAAGCAGATTCTGAGCCGAAACATATACACGTGCCTTGCTCATGCGCAGCTTGTCCATCACCTTTGTGGGAAGAGTATAACCTATCTGCAGTGTACGGAGCTTACCGTATGAACCATTCTCTACAAAGTAGGAAGAAGTACGTCCTTCGTCACCTGTGTTGTTAGTGGTCAGCATAGGTATGGTAGAAGAAGTGTTCACATTGGGAAGCCATGCGTCAAGAACACGTACACCCTTGTTGCTACCGGCGTCAGTCACACTCCAGAAGTCATTCTGGAACTTCTGATAGTTATAAACATCCTGTCCGAGAACACCCTGCCAGAACATCTGGAAGTCAAAGTTCTTATAGCTAAGCTCTACATTCAGACCGAACGAAAGGTCGGGTACCGGATTGTAAATCCATGTCTGGTCAGCCGAAGTGATTTTGCCGTCACCGTCAAGGTCAGCATATTTCATACCGCCGACACGGGCGTTGTCCTGACCGTAAGCAAGTACTTCTTCCTGAGTCTGGAACAGACCGTCGAATACGTAACCTACTATCGAACCGTAAGGCTTGGCAGCCTGTACAAGGTTCTCGGTAGTGGTGTGAGGATAAGAACCTGTTGTAGTCGAAGGCAGATAAGTTACCTTGTTGCGGAAGAAGTCGAAGTTAAGTGTAGCACGGTAGTTAAGACCGCAAGCCAATTCGTCACGCCAGCCAACGAGGAATTCCATACCCCAGTTACGCAGCGAAGGACCGTTGAGCCATGAAGCACCACCCTCACCCATAGCGCCGAGATAGGCGGGATTGATAAGCATGTCTTCAACATCTTTGATATAGAAGTCGAGAGTACCTGTCAGACGGTTGCGTAAGAAACCGTAGTCAACACCGGCGTTATACTGTATTGTGCTTTCCCACTTAAGATCAGGGTTTGCAGTCTGGCTTGCATAGTAGCCTGAAGGAAAGATACCGCTCTGCTGCAACAGAAGGTCGTATGCTGTAGAAGTAACGCGGTCATTACCATAGTCAGCTATATAAAGAGCATAACGGGCAGTGTTTGAGATAGCCTGGTTACCGGTCTTACCCCATGACAGACGAAGCTTGATTTCATCAAGCCAGCGTTCGTTAAAGTGTTCTGAAATACGGTAGCCGAGTGTGGCAGCGGGGAATGTACCGTAGCGGTTGTTGCTACCGAAACGAGACGAACCGTCGCGACGTATAGTGAACGAAGCAAGCAGAAGGTTGCGCCAGTTGTAGTCAATCTTACCGAAGAATGATACCAGCGAGTAAGCTGATTTATTACCCCATGATCTTTCAACACCGGATGAAGCATCAGGATACATGTAATCAGGAGTTTCGATATCATAATTCTCGTTATATCCTGAGAAGTCGATACGGCTCTGGTGGAACATTTCCATACCGGCAAGGATTGTAAACTCGTTCTGATCGTTCAGAAGGAAATTGTAGTTGGCTGTGTTACTCCATGTCCACTTCGAGTCGTTGGCCTGTGACAGAGTCGATGAGTTGGTATCATTATTTACGATATCGCTGTGGAATGTGTAGTTATACGAGTGTATGAAAGCTGCGTCGTAGTCAAGACCGAAGTTAGAGCGGAGCAGCAGACCGTTAACAGGCTTGATGTCTACGTATGCATTACCGAAAAGACGCCATATCTTCAAAGCATTGTCACGGTTGAAGGCAAGTTCGCGCAGAGGGTTCTGACGGTCAGCCATACTGCCGACAGGACCGGCGTATGTAATACCGTCTTCCTCAAATACAGGCACAATCGAAGGCATCTTGAGAGCATTCTCAAGCGGCTGGCAGTCTACCTGATCAGTATAAGTCAGAGTGAAGTTCTCACCTACTGACAATACACGTGAGATATTGTATGAAGAGTTCATACGGGCTGCGATATTCTCGAAGTGAGTGTACTTGAGGATACCTTCGTTCTTACGGTAACCGAGCGAGAAGAAAGCTGTACCCTTGTCGGAAGCTGTCGATACCGAAGCATCATAGTGCTGAGAGAAACCTGTGCGGGATATTTCGTCAAGCCAGTCTGTATCAGCCATAAGCATTGTGCGCTTAGCATTGATATAACCGTCGTATGCACCGTTGACCGTATAGTTGTTATATTCGCCGGAACGATAATCATACACTCTGATAGGGAAGCCTGATGCAGCGTTAAGATTCAAACCATAGCTCTGAGCATAAGCCACAGGGTCAAGACCGTCGTTAAGAGCAGCCTGTGCCATTGCGGTGGCATAACCCGGAGATTTAAGCAGTTTCATCTTTGACTGAGATGAATAGAACTGTGAGGTCAGATTGGCCGAGAAGCTTACTTTTACTTTATCAGCGCCTTTACCTTTCTTAGTAGTGATGATAATCACACCGTTGGCAGCACGCGAACCGTAGATTGAAGCCGAAGCAGCGTCCTTAAGTACCTGCATACTCTCAATGTCGTTCATGTTAAGAGAGTTGAGAGTTGCTGTAGTAGGCACACCGTCGATAATGAACAGAGGATTCTGGTCGGAGTTGAACGAACCGATACCACGTATACGTACTGTACCGGTACCAGCAGGTGAACCATCAGCAGTAACTGTCATGCCGGGAATCTTACCTTGCAGGGCACGCATCGGGTCACTGTCTGAAGATGTTTCAAGTGACTTGGTTGACACAACCGATATAGCACCAGTCACGTCAGCTTTACGTACTGTCTGATAACCTACTACTACGAGCTCGTCAAGAAGACCCGTATCCTCATCCATATAGATGGTCATGTTGGGTTCTGCACTTACTTCTACCGGCTGATAGCCGACATAAGTAACTTTCAGCATCGAGCCGAAGGGCACCGTGAGGGTAAAATTACCATCGATGTCGGTGGCCGCACCTTGCTTGGT
>CAMWKC010000332.1 GCA_947174735.1 uncultured Porphyromonadaceae bacterium | reverse complement strand
TTAGGAGAATCAAGATAATTTATAATACCATTTGGTTTCTCTTTAAAGTGATTTGTAAGTACTGAGTAAATCCGTAGTACCATATCCTTTTCAGCCGCACTTTCGTCTTCTATTCCTTCGGGAAGCTCAAAAACCACATCTGTGTAGTGACGATATTTGAGATGTCTGAAATCATCTCCAAATTTTTTCATCTTTCGCCAAAGACTATATGGTTCACGCCATTCATATCTCACCATAGCCTCGATACCAGCTTCGTGAAGTACTTTACGTATTTCTCCGATAAAGCGGTCAAGTTTAGGTTTCATTGTCTTTTTGTCCTGTTCGATTAAAGTCATCAATCGATCATATTCGTGAGGTACACGAAAGCGTAGAGAAAGATTCTCGAGCTCAGTCTTGACATTATACAAACCAAGACGTGTAGCAAGCGGAGCATAAAAATAATCAGTTTCGCCTGCAATCTTCATCTGTTTATCAGGTCGCATTGAAGACAGAGTACGCATATTATGTAATCTGTCAGCCAATTTTATAAGTATAGTGCGTAGGTCATAATTAACTGAATCAATCATTTTTTTGAAATTATCGAGTTGCTTCGACATTTCATACTTATTTTTCTTTGATTTAGTCAGACCCTTTACAAGGAATGCCACGTCGTCACCGAAATTATCTTGGATATCTCGAGAACGATAATGAGTATCTTCTACTACATCGTGTAGAAAAGCAGCCATAACGGAATCAGTATCTAATTGAAACTCTTCCGCAACAATACGGGCTACAGCAATAGGATGTAGAATATAGGGTTCACCGGTTTTACGCTTTTGTTCGGCGTGGGCAACTTTAGCCAATTCAAAGGCCTTATGGAGACGCTGAAGATCCTCTTCAGATACTCTTTTTGCCATTATGTCAAAGACTTTTTGAGCTTCTCGGTCTATAATTGAATTGTTGTCTATTTCACTCATAGGCTAAATTTTGTAGGTTACTTAATATTTCAGGAGTTATAAGTTTTGTCACTGCTGTTTCCATTCTGATCTATATTCTTTAAAGAGTGAATATATGTATACATTCTATTTTCAGCAGGGTTATCAGCAGGATGCCAAAAATTATGCCCCATGATTTTATCTGGTAGATACTGTTGAGTTGTGTAATGATTATTAAAGTTATGCGCATACTTATAATCTTTACCATACCCCATTTCTTTCATAAGTTGTGTAGGTGCATTACGAAGATGTAGCGGCACAGTAAGATTACCTGAAGTTTTTACCTCTTCTAAAGCAGAATTTATAGCGAGATATGCGGAATTACTCTTCGGTGAAGTTGCCAAATAAATAGCACATTCAGATAGTATAATACGTCCCTCCGGCCAACCGATTTTACTTAAAGCATCAAATGTCGTGTTTGCTAAAAGGAGTGCATTGGGATTTGCCAGACCTATATCTTCAGCAGCTAAAATAACTAATCTTCGGGCAATAAACATAGGATCTTCTCCACCGGCAACCATACGTGCAAGCCAATAAACAGCTGCATCAGGATCACTTCCACGTATACTTTTAATAAAAGCAGATATAATGTCATAATGAAGTTCACCATTCCGATCATAAGCCGCCGGGTTTTCCTGCAGTCTGTCGATTATTACTTCATCATTAATTATGACGATTTCAGACTGTGGAGTAGATTGCTCGATAAGGTCAATAATATTCAGAAGTTTACGAGCGTCCCCACCAGAAAATCGAAATAATGCGTCTAATTGTTGTACATCGAAATTTCTGGATCTGAGTATAGGGTCGGTTTTAAGAGCCCTCTGTAAGAGATCCTTTAAGTCTTGTTCATCAAGTGAACGGAGAGTATAAACTTGAGCCCGTGAGAGTAATGGCCTTATAATTTCAAAAGATGGATTTTCAGTTGTAGCTCCAATCAGAGTGACAGTGCCTTTTTCGACCGCACCTAAAAGAGAGTCCTGCTGTGACTTATTGAATCGATGAATTTCATCAATAAAAAGAATAGGTCTGTTCTCAGAGAACATAGAAGCAGAGGCCGCAGCGCATTTATCTATGACTTCACGTACTTCTTTAACTCCAGATGTAACTGCGCTTAAAGTAAAAAAATGTGCTTTAACAGATTTAGCTATGATACGTGCCAGAGTGGTTTTTCCTACTCCGGGTGGACCCCATAGGATAAAAGAATTAACGTTGCCTACTTCTACCATCTTCCGGATGACTCCGTTAGGTCCAACCAAATGTTGCTGGCCTATATAGTCATTTAGATTGTCTGGTCTTAAACGTTCAGCTAAAGGAATATTATTATTCATAACATAACCTTGGAAATGAGTGTAAAATTTATCTCATCTAATGAATTTACTACTTGGTTACAAAAAGGCCGTAAGGTATCAGAAGGTAAAGTACCTGCTACACCTATAACATAGGCGCCGGCCGCTTGCCCAGCTTTTACACCCTGAAGAGAGTCTTCTACAACTACACAACGTGATGGAAGCAGACCTACAGCTCTGGCACCATTTAGATATCCTTCCGGGTCAGGTTTAGAGCGAGTAACCATATCTCCATCTATTACAGAATTAAAATATTGTTTTAATTCGGGTAACTGAGACCACAAATGATTGAGTTTTACGTGATTACTGCTTGTGACCATTACACAGGGTATATTATATTTGTGTAAATAATCAAGTAGTTCGGGAGCGCCTTTGGTATAATTATAGCGCATTTCGCTTTCAAGACAATATAACCTCTCTTCTACTTTATTCCGATTGATTTTAAAGTAGGTATCCAGAATATTCTCTAGTGTTGTACCTTTGATTTTTAGAGCAAAATTTTCTACTCCTGTAGGAAATTCTTGATCAATAGTATGCCATATTCTGGTATACTCCTGTTCAGAGTCGATAAGGACACCATCTAAATCAAATAAGAATGCTATGTTAACTGAATCAGACATACC
>CAMWKC010000331.1 GCA_947174735.1 uncultured Porphyromonadaceae bacterium | reverse complement strand
ATATTATCTTTGCAATCTGTACAGACTGATAATGTATTTAATTACAGTTACTTTGAAGGAATGTTGAGAGGCAGACCGAAGATAAGATAGAATAAAGATTTAAATATAAAACCTGACAGATATGAGGAAGATAATTATTATGGCAGCGGCTGTGACAGTGGCCTTAATGGCGACATCAGCCACCGCAGGTAATTATAAAATTAATAAGAAAAACAAAGCCGAAACTTCCGGGGTAAGTTACGTTATAGGTCAGTCGGAGAATAGCGTAAAGTTACCGATAACAGAAAAGGCTGAGCTGGATAGCTTTTATTACCGTATGAGTGGAAATCTGATGGCGTACCCATATACGGAAACTAATCCTCCGGCTCAGACAGCAGCTCCGGAAGGTTATGAGCCGTTTCATCTTGAGCATTACGGGCGGCACGGAAGCCGTTGGCTTATAGGGGCATCGGATTATACAGCGCCTATAGAGCGGCTGGAACGTGCCGAACGTCACGGACTGCTGACTCCACTCGGAATTGAGGTCCTGACGGCTCTGCGCAATATACAGAAGGCATCGTTGAAGCGTGAAGGTGAACTTAGCGATAAAGGAGCTGTACAGCATCAGGTTATAGGACGGCGGATAGCTGAAACTTATCCGCAGATTTTCGCTCCGGGTGCTAACGTAGATGCCAAATCAACAGTAGTAATACGTTGTATACTCTCTATGCTTAACGGACTTGAAGGGATACGTGAAGTAGCACCGAGTGTCAACATAAGCAGTGATGCAAGTTATGCCGATATGTATTTTATGAACTTTGATGACCGTAAGGCATGGGCACATAAAGATAAAGCTGATACTACAGCTTTTGCAGCCTACAAAGCGCGACACGACATTGGTAGTGATTATCTTGAACGGCTCGTCACGGACAGTAAGTTTGCCCGTGACAGTGTTGCACCCGGTATGCTGCCATATCTCTACTGGGTACTTGCAAACACACAGGGTCATACCGGCCAGCCGTGGCTTCTTGACAAGGTATTCACACCCGATGAGGTACGCGAACTATGGCGGCAAGGCAATGCCGGATGGTTTCTGCACAGCGGCAACTCAGTTCTGACTGACGGCCGAATGCCTTACACTCAGCGTATGTTGCTACGTAACTTCATTGAAAGTGCCGACACTGCTATGCTTTCAACTGTTCCGAGTGCAAATCTGCGCTATGGACATGACGGCATACTTGTCAACGCTATTACTCTTATGGAACTGGACCATTACGGTGACCGTATAGACGACCTTGAGCAACTCGAACAGATAGGTTGGTATGATTATGACCTTATACCGAAAGCAGGTAACTTACAGCTTGTGTTCTATCGTCCTAAAGGAAGTACGAACCCGGACGAAGTACTGGTCAAAGCTCTTATCAATGAACGCGAGGTGACACTGCCGGTAGCTTCGGAAACAGCACCGTACTATTCCTGGACAGCCGTACGTGACTACTACATGCGTAAGCTTGACAGGTTTGATACTGAATGGGGAGAATAAAAGCACCGGAATACAGAGAGATTGCAAGTTTGTGACTAATTTTGCAACATGAAGCGCCGGGCGATTGTTAAATCTTTGTAGGCCTCAAAGACCTCAAAGCGTTTCCGGCTTACGAACAGGAAGCAGATATAAACCCACAGACAGGCTTCAAACAGACAGAAAGCAGACTATGCAGAGCAACGAAGAAATAAAAGGATACGAAAATAACCGTCAGGCTGCAGCCGCAGCCTCGGACGATGTGCTGCGCAATGCCACAAGCAGCGAATACAAGTACGGTTTCACAAGCGATATTGATACCGAGATAGCTCCTCCGGGTCTTACCGAGGACACAATCAGGTTCATTTCTCATGTCAAGGGCGAACCAGAATGGTTACTCGAATTCCGTCTGCGGGCCTTCCGCTACTGGCTGACCCTGACCCCACCGTCATGGGCACATCTGCACATACCGCCAATCGACTTCCAGGCCATAAGTTATTATGCTGCTCCCAAAAAGAAGGAGCTTAAGAAGAGTATGGACGAAGTAGATCCCGAACTTGTGGCTACTTTCAACAAACTCGGTATCTCGCTTGAAGAACAGAAGCAGTTAGCCGGAGTAGCTGTAGATGCAGTTATGGACTCAGTGAGTGTCAAGACAACTCATCGTGAGAAGTTAGCTGAGTTAGGCGTTATCTTCTGTTCGTTCAGTGAGGCTGTAAAAGATTATCCTGATTTGGTGCGCCGATACTTAGGGTCGGTAGTAAGCTATCGCGACAATTACTTTGCCGCACTTAATTCAGCCGTATTCTCGGACGGTTCTTTTGTATATATACCTAAAGGCGTACGCTGTCCTATGGAGTTAAGTACATATTTCCGTATCAACGCTTCAGGTACCGGACAGTTTGAACGCACTCTTATCGTAGCTGACGATGATGCATACGTCAGCTATCTCGAGGGGTGTACAGCTCCTATGCGTGACGAGAATCAGCTTCACGCTGCTATCGTGGAAATAATATGTGAAGAGCGGGCCGAAGTGAAATACAGTACTGTCCAGAACTGGTATGCCGGTGATAAGGACGGTAATGGCGGCATCTATAACTTCGTGACAAAACGCGGCCTGTGCCGTGGTTTCCGTTCCAAAATATCATGGACACAGGTTGAGACCGGCTCGGCTATAACATGGAAATATCCGTCGTGTATATTGAAAGGTGATGAATCTATAGGCGAATTCTACAGTGTGGCTGTCACTAACAACTGGCAGCAGGCCGATACGGGTACAAAGATGATACATGTAGGTTCGCGTTCACGCAGCACAATCGTAAGTAAAGGTATTTCGGCCGGACAATCGCAGAACTCTTACCGAGGTCAGGTGACAGTGGCACGCGATGCTGCCAACTGCCGTAATTACACACAATGTGACTCACTTCTGATGGGTGATCGCTGCGGTGCGCATACATTCCCTTATATAG
>CAMWKC010000330.1 GCA_947174735.1 uncultured Porphyromonadaceae bacterium | reverse complement strand
TCTTTACACCTCTAAGGCCGATAAAGAAGATAAATAACAATAGATGTAGGTGTTGTTTCTTTTATATATTAACTAAAAGGTTAAAAAATAATTAATTATGACAAAATTAAAAAATCGGATAGATTTTATCTATCTTTTCGATGTCCAGGATGGTAATCCTAATGGTGACCCAGACGGAGGTAATATGCCTCGTCTGGATATAGATACAGGTCAGGGACTGGTAACAGATGTATGCCTAAAACGTAAGGTACGCAACTATGTGGACATAGTTAAGGCAGGTGCTCCAGGATATAAAATCTTTATTCGTGAGAAAGCTGTCTTAAATCCACTCATTGAAGCAGCTCATGAAACTGAAGAAGTAAAGGCCGCTGATAAGAAAAAGAAAACCGAAGCAGCACGTAGCATAATGTGCCGTGACTATTTTGATATTCGTACATTCGGGGCTGTTCTCTCTACAGGCTCAAAAGAGAAGAATGCCGGTCAGGTACGAGGTCCTATTCAGTTGACTTTTGCACGCTCTATTGATCCTATAAATGCTAAAGAGCATTCTATCACCCGTATGGCAGTAACTACTGAAAAAGATGAGGAAAAACAAAATGGTGATAATCGTACCATGGGACGAAAAGCCACTGTTCCGTATGGTCTTTATTTAACTTATGGATTTATATCACCGAGTCTTGCAGCCCAGACAGGATTTTCGGAAGAAGATCTCAATCTGTTTTTGGAAGCTATGCAGAATATGTTCGATTTTGATCGCTCAGCTTCACGTGGTCTGATGAGTCCTCGTAAACTTATATTGTTTCGCCATAATTCAGAGTTTGGTAATGCACCAGCACATAAGCTCTTCGAGCTTATAAAGGTAACACGTAAAGATTCTGCTGCTTTAAGCCGCTCATTTGATGATTACACAGTTACTATAGACCAGGCCAATTTACCGGAAGGCGTAACCATCGAAGAGATAATCTGATCCGATGACTTACACTGATGAACAATTACTTCCACTGTCAGGGTTACAGCACTACAGATACTGTCCCCGACAGTGGGGGCTTATTCATATCGATTGCTGCTGGGAGGAAAACCAACTTACTTACGAGGGCCAACAACTACACCAACATGTAGATAATCCATTCTATCGTCAGAAACATAGAGATATAATTTATTTGCGTTCCTTACCACTTACATCATATAAACTTGGTCTAAGCGGTACAGCAGATCTGATTGAATTACACCATACAGATAACTTTCATGCCTATAGACATCCTCGCTATACCGGGAATTGGAATATGTTTCCTGTGGAATATAAACATGGCAAACCTAAAAAAGACGATATTGATACTATCCAGATTGCTGCCCAGGCAATGTGTCTTGAAGAAATGTTTGGAATAAATATTTCAGAAGGTGCTATTTACTACGGAGAAATCCAACATAGACTTATAGTACCTATCTCAGACACTTTACGTCAGACAGTAGCTGACTGTTCTATAAGAATACATGAGCTTTACTCACAAGGTATAATACCTATAATCGAGAAAAACAGTAAATGTAGAAGGTGTTCTTTAAAAGACCTGTGTATGCCAGAAGTTCAATCAAGACACAAACTCATGTCAGCAAAGAAATATAATATAAATAACTTATATGAAGAAACTTCTTAATATTCTTTATGTAACTAATCCTCAGGCTTATCTTTATAAGGATGGTCTTAACGTCGTAGTATCTGTAGAACAAAAAGACATCTTTCGCATACCTGTTATTAATATTGAAGGAATAGTTACTTTCGGTTATCTTGGTTGTTCACCCGGAGTTATGAAACTGTGTGCTGATAATAAGATAAGTTTATGTTTTCTTTCACCTCACGGACGATTTATAGGAAGATTTCAAGGTCCCCAAACCGGGAATGTACTATTAAGAAAAATACAATACGAACTCTGTAGTAACGAGGACGTTAGTCTACATTTGGCCGTCATCACAAGCAGCAAAAATAAGTAATTATCACAGTTTATTACAGCGGCATCAGAGAGATCATGGTCAACATGAAGAAATTGAAAATTCAATTTTACGTCTTAGACATCTCCAAAGACAAGCTTTGAATTGTACTTGTAAGAAAGATTTATTAGGTATAGAGGGTTTAGCAGCTAAAATCTATTTTGGAGTTTTTTCCTATCTGATACTTAATCCAGCTCATACCTTTAACTTTTCAGGGAGGAATAAGCGTCCGCCCAAAGATGCAGTTAATGCTCTACTCTCTTTTGCATACTCGTTACTGACTGCGGACACTACTGCAGCTTTAGAAACAGTAGGATTAGACGCATACATGGGATTTTACCATACTTTGCGTCCAGGACGTGCATCTTTAGCCTTGGATATGATAGAAGAATTGAGAGCCTATATCTGTGATCGATTTGTATTATCTCTCATCAATCGAAAGCAAATCCACAGTAACCACTTCTTTTATCAGGGTGAAGAAGCAGTACAGCTGACTGACGAGGGAAGAAAGATCTTTTTAACTGCCTGGCAAAACAGGAAAAAGGATGAGATCACCCATCCTTACTTAAACGAAACAGTTTGTATAGGCTTATTACCACATTTACAAGCAGTTTTAATGGCACGTTATTTACGTAATCAAATAGATGATTATCCACCATTTATATATAGATAATGAAAATACTAATAACATACGATGTAGAGACTATAACCAGTGAAGGCAGAAGTCGTTTACGGCAAGTGGCAAGACACTGCAAAGATTATGGACAAAGAGTACAGAATTCTGTCTTCGAATGTACCCTAAACGGTGCTCAGTACGCAGCTCTGAAAGATAAGCTTCTCCACACCATCAACAAAGAAAATGATAGCATTCGCATATATCATCTTTCTGAGCGACATGCTAACGTAATTGAAACCATAGGCAAAGAAACCTCCTACGATCCCGATGGCCTATTATTACTATAAGTAATATTTTTACGACTCAGTCTTTTCCTACAGTAA
>CAMWKC010000329.1 GCA_947174735.1 uncultured Porphyromonadaceae bacterium | reverse complement strand
CTATACCTATGTTATAATACTGTAATCAGAAGAGAAAATCACACAATCCACTTATCAAGCACTCTTCAGGCACTTGACATCTGTCTTTGTAGATTCCACGGTACTCCTCTGAAAGCAGAACCTATCTTTAAGTATAACTTTTAAATTACAGACTATGAAAAATCGTTACTTACTACTTTCAGTAGGGCTACCGGGCTTATTTACTTGTAGTCTATGTGCTCAGGAAGCACTTCATCCTGATTCAATCGGTACATCTAAGCTTGAGTTAAAGCGTATGGGACCGGAAGAAGCTGCGATTCTCAAAAAAAATCGTCCCGCGGAAGTAGGTTCAATACCCATGCCGAAATTTGTTGTAAAGACTTCCAACAACAAATTCCTTATGACTATAGGTGGTATGGTAAATCCTATTTTAGGTTTCGATATAGGTAACAATCTATACAAACAGGATGACGCAGGTATCAGTTTTGTCACAGCTGCAATTCCTGTACCTGCTCAGAAAGGCAAAAAAGGAGATTTCTATATAAATCCGCTCAATGGTGCTGTTGACCTTCAGGTAGTCGGTTTGGCAGGAACACCAAATGAAATTACAGGCTACGTTAAAATAGGTACTAACGGCATCAATAACAATATTGTACTTCAACGTGCCTATCTTTCTTACCGCAACTTCACAGCCGGTATGAAACTAACACTTTTACAGGATGATTATGCTTGTCAGCCTCCTACTATCGACCCGGAAGGTCCGTCAGGATGTGTTTCAGCCGTAGCTTACGAAATCTCTTATAAATCCCCCTCTTACAACGGTTTCCGATATGCCGTAGGTATAGATATGCCTACTTACTATTCTTCCAACGGTTATTATCGCGGTAAGGACTATCCTCAGTTCGATGGCAAACAGGTAGCTGACTATGGTGATGCCGAACAACTTGTTCCGGATATTCCTGCATGGGTGGAATACTCATTTTCACAATGGAACCGTGTACGTCTGTCAGGTATGCTTCGAAATTTCGCCTATCGTGATCTTCTGACTGACAAGACCCGACACGCTACAGGCTGGGGCCTGATGCTTTCAGGTAATCTTTCACCCAATCCCAAATGGATTTTCTATTATCAGTTTGCTTACGGAAAAGGTATTGGTAACTACCTTCAGGATATAGCAGGTAAACCTCTCTCATTTATTCCGGAAGATTCCGAACCCGGCAAGATGACAGCATCACCGATGATGGGTGCAAATATCGGTGTAAGTTTTAATCCTACTTCCAAACTACAGTTCAATGCGATGTTCTCAGAATCACGTATCTGGGATGTCAGAAACTACTGTAATGCCCTTGACGAATCACAAAACTACCGCTACGCTCTCTACGGAGCCGTCAACTGCTTCTATAATATCACACCCTGGCTCCAGTGGGGTATCGAATATCTCTGGGGTCATCGCCAGACATGGAATATAGGCGGCGCACATGACAGCCGTATCCAGACGCAGCTTGCGTTCACATTCTGATTCAGAAGTGTTCCGTTCACTCGATTTTTAACCTCTAAATCTTATCCCCTATGTTACGCATAAAGTCAGGCTACGGCACGAACACTCTGCCTCTATGGGCCGTGTTCAATCTCTACGTGATTTTTATCTGTACATCGATTCCGGGTCTCGCTATCTCACCTATAATGGGTGATCTAACCAAGATATTTCCCGGCACCTCCGCTCTGGAATCGCAGTTTCTAACCATCGGACCGAACTTTGCGGCTATTCCTTTCGTATTTCTCGGAGGTTGGATAGGTACACGGTTCAACAATAATAGACTTACCACGTGGACATGTTTGTTCTTCGGACTTTGCGGAGTAGCTTTCTTCTTCGTTAAAAGTATGATAATGCTGATAATCCTCAGCTTCCTGATCGGTATAGCAGCCGGTGTTCTGAGCCCGCTTTCATCAGCATTTATCGCCGACCTTTTCAACGGTAAGCAGCGTACTGCGCAGTATGGCTACACTTCAGCTACTCTTAATCTCGTATTGATGGGCTGCGTTATAGCTACCGGTTATCTTGCTAAAATCAACTGGCGTCTTCCCTTCCTGATTTATCTGCTTCCGTTTGTGCCCCTTTTCTTTGCAAAAGGATTCGGAAAGTTTATCAAAGAACCTTCTCAGCTCCGGGCAGCCGATGCTACTGCGAAGAAAACTACCAAAGTACATTACAAGTTTTCAGAGCAGGTTAATATGGGAATGCTCATACGTTATTGTGCATATTATTTCTTTATCACACTCGTCATAGCAGCTATCAGCCTTTATATACCTTTCCGTTATACCAACTCCTCTACAGCAGGTGACCTTACCTCAGTCCTCTTCTTCGGTATTATGGCATCAGGTTATACTCTTAACTTCTGTTTGCGCGTGCTTAAGAATAAAGTGGCTATTGTAGTTATTCTTTGTATAGCTGCCGGCTTTGTACTGATGACTTTATGGAATAATGTACTTATTGTAGGTCTCGGTATACTTATTGCAACATACTTCTACGGCATCGCCCAGCCTTATTATTACAACCGTCTCTCGGTAGCTTCAAGCCGTATAGCTTTGACTCTTACCCTTGCATGGTTTGCTTCTATGGACTCGATTGGTAACGTTGTCGCTCCTTTTATCATCGACGGTATCGCAAAGATATTCCATTCTTCTACTCAGACACACCCCATCGTTGCATTCCGTATCTGCCTTTGGATGTGTGTAGTTGCTGCTGCGGTTGTAATCATCCGTAAAATCTATGTTGACATCCGTAATCACCATGATGACGATGAAGGAAAGAAAGAAATTTCCGACGCTACCGAAAAAGCTTCAGATGCTGTTGCCACTGTAAAGAGTGCAGCTTCTACTGCTACCGCTACTGTAAAGGGCGCTCAGACTGACAAATAAAATTTAAAACCTTTATTTATTGAGCTCTGTCTCTGAAAAATGGATAGGTCCCGGGATAGGCTGTAAAACATACACTACAATGAATAAACCGAATTTCAAGAACACAGAACCC
>CAMWKC010000328.1 GCA_947174735.1 uncultured Porphyromonadaceae bacterium | reverse complement strand
GGTGATATTATTCACCGAGATAGCTTTTGAGCAATTTGCTCTTTTGACCTTTAAGGCGTCTGATAGCTTTCTCTTTAATCTGACGTACACGTTCGCGGGTAAGGTCGAATTTAGCACCGATTTCCTCAAGGGTCATTTCCTGACAGCCGATACCGAAGAACATCTTGAGAATTTCACGTTCGCGGTCATAGAGCTGCTTAAGGGCGCGGTCAACCTCCTTTGAAAGAGATTCCTGATTAAGAGTAGAGTCAGCCATAGGACTATCCTCGTTAGGGAGCACATCGAGCAGAGAGTTGTCTTCTCCGTCAACAAAAGGCGCATCGACCGAAACGGAACGACCGGAAACTTTCAGGGTGTCTGAGATTTTCTCCACGGGGATGTCGAGACGCTCTGCTAACTCTTCTGCGGAAGGGCGGCGCTCGTTTTCCTGTTCAAATTTCGAAAGTTCCTTGCTGATTTTGTTGAGCGAACCAACCTGGTTGAGCGGAAGACGTACAATACGGGACTGTTCGGCCAAAGCCTGCAGAATCGACTGACGAATCCACCATACGGCATAAGAAATGAATTTAAATCCACGTGTTTCATCAAATTTCTGTGCTGCACGTATCAGACCAAGGTTGCCCTCATTAATAAGGTCAGGTAGACTTAGACCTTGATTTTGATACTGTTTAGCTACCGAAACGACAAAACGTAGATTGGCACGTGTAAGCTTATCAAGAGCAGCCTGATCGCCCTTCTTGATACGCTGTGCCAATTCAACCTCTTCGCTGACAGTGATAAGTTCCTCGCGACCGATCTCCTGAAGATACTTGTCAAGAGAGGCACTTTCACGGTTGGTAATAGATTTGGTAATCTTTAATTGTCTCATATATTCCCTTTGCGAAAAATTGTTGCAAAATTAGTAAAAGAATTTGAAAGCCACAAGGCTTTGTTAGATAAATTTCATATAAATAACGTTTCAGATGGGTTTAATGTTGTGTTAAAAAGGGTATTTAACATTAGAGATTTAATTTGGGTGGAGGGAGTAAAGTGAGGAAAGAGCCGAGATAAAAGGCTGACGCACGAAAGAGAGTAGAACTTTGGGACCGACGAGGGAGAGGGAACTTTGGACAGGAAAGAGAATAGGAAAAATATCTCCGCTCAGAAAGCTATCAATAGCTTTCTGAGCGGAGATATTTTTTCCTATTCTCTTTCCTGCCTTCTTCTTGCAGTACTACTTCTGTTTAGAATCTATATTCTTTCCTAAAACAGCTACTCACTTTTAGGATAAGTACTACTTCTATATAGAATTGAAATATAGAGTGGGGAGAAGTCTGAGAGAAGAAAGGCAGAGCTTTAGTCGGCATTGAGGTTAATGGCATAGTAGTACTTACGGCCGTTAGGATAGAGACCGTTAAGAATCAATACTTTGTCATCGTCATCATTACGCATTACAGAGTTATATATTTGCTCGACTTCATCACTTGAATTAACACGGCGACCGTTAATTTCGGTGATTATGAAACCGTCTTTAACACCAGCTTCGCGTATAGCACCGTTCTTAAGGCCGGTAACCTGTACACCATTTGAGATACCGAGTTTCTGACGTGTTTCGTTGCTTATCTTCATGAAAGCACAGCCAAGTTCAGAGAAATCACCTTTCTTTGTGATAGAAGTATTACCTTGTGTATTGCGTAGCACGCCGGACTTGGTAGTAGATTTGTTATCACGGATAAAGGTCACTGAAATAGTGTCGCCAGTGCTAAACTTGTTAAGCTGTTCCTGAAGCTGTGCGAAGGTATGTACTTCGACACCGTTGATGGCTGTAATAACATCGTCTGTCTGAAGTTCAAGTTCTTTGGCAGTACTGCGATCTGTCACTGAACCGACAACAAGACCGAATTTAGTCGCTGTGATATTTTTCTCTTTAGCAAGCTTGGCATCGAGTTCCATTACGGTGCAGCCGAGTACAGCACGCTGGACGGTACCATACTGACGTAGGTCAGTCATTACTTTCTTAACTATAGTAGTCGGGATTGCAAAAGAGAAGCCCGAATATGAACCTGTGTTACTGTAGATGGCAGAGTTAATGCCGACAAGTTCGCCGTTAAGGTTGACAAGAGCACCGCCGGAGTTACCCGGATTAAGGGCCGCATCGGTCTGAATGAATGATTCTATTCCCATTCGTGAACGGTGGCCACCCTGACCGCTATTGAGGCTACGGGCTTTAGCACTTACAATGCCGGCTGTAACGGTAGAGTTGAAACCGAAAGGATTGCCGACAGCAAGTACCCATTCACCGACTTTGAGTTTGTCGCTGTCACCGAATGATATGGGTGAGAGACCATCTGTATCTATCTTTATGAGGGCTAAGTCTGTAGCTTCGTCTGTACCGATAACAGTAGCCTCGAAAGTGGAGTTGTCATTTAGTAGCACTTCAAGTTTGTCAGCACCGTCGATAACATGATTATTAGTGACGATATAGCCATCTTTGCTTAGAATCACACCTGAACCTAAGCCGCTTTGTACCGGTTCTGACGAACGTGGGTCAGCTTGCTGAGGCTGCTGACGTTGCTGCGGACCAAAGAAGAAGTCAAACATGCCGAAGGGGTCATAACCTCCCTGGCCGTAACCCTGCTGCTGTCGCCGGTTGGTATAGCTTTTTATACACACTACGGCATTGACAGTCTTTTCGGCAGCAACAGTGAAATCTGTTTCAAAAGCACCACGCTGCGAGGTCATGATGAAACCGGACTCGTCAGAAGAGGAGGGATTGGCTTTGCAACTGCTGACACCTATTAAAAGAGCCATAGCAGCAAACATGATTTGTTTCATATCGTGTAAATTTTAGGTTTTAGCTTGAAAGAGGTGGCTTTTCGGGTTGACCGATAGCACACGATGAGGAGGGAATCGGTTAGATAGACGTAAAGAAAGGAGAGGGGTTTAAGACATTCACAGTTAAACAATGTGAAATAAAAAGTAATATTTTGTAAAAAGGAGGATTTTTAAATCTTTTTAATAATAAAAGAAGGT
>CAMWKC010000327.1 GCA_947174735.1 uncultured Porphyromonadaceae bacterium | reverse complement strand
TGATACCGAAGGCCTGGAAGAAAGGCTCGAGGTTACGCAGTGAAACATTCACGCGGTTTTCGCCAAGTGAGTGTACGTCGCCGACTGTGAGAGAGCGAATTTCCTCATCGCGAACATTCTGTGCCCAAAGGTTGGCGAAGTTCATATAGAATGCCTGTATAGGATCAACACCGTCTATCTTAGCTGATGGTGCATTGACATCGACACCTTTCTTCTTCTGTGAGTCGAGGAAGGCTGTGAGTGCTACGCGGAGACCGCCTTGGTCAGCTATGTTCTCACCGAGAGTGTACTGGCCGTTAGCATGGAGGCCAGGAAGAACCTCTACTTCGTCAAACTGGCTTACAAGACCCTGAGTGAGTTTGGCAAAGGCTTCAGCATCTTCAGGAGTCCACCAGTTAATCATGTTACCTTCAGCATCAAACTGACAACCCTGGTCATCAAATCCGTGGGTAAGCTCGTGACCGATAACAACACCTATACCGCCGTAGTTTTCTGCGTCGCTTGAATTCGGGTCAAAGAAAGGAGCCTGGAGAATACCAGCCGGGAACACAATCTCGTTATTGATAGGATTGTAGTAAGCGTTGATGGTCTGCGGAGTCATGCCCCATTCAGTACGGTCAACAGGTTTGCCCCATTTAGCAAGATACTGTTCGTTAGCCCAGAGATTAGCGTTGTGAACATTCTCATAGAATGAGAGTTCGGGATTAATTTCGAGTTTGGAGTAATCTTTCCACTTGTCGGGATAACCTATCTTGACGGTTATGGCGTTGAGTTTTTTGATAGCATTGAGCTTGGTGTCATCACTCATCCAGGGGAGGTTAAGGATGTGTTTGCCGAGAGCAGTACGCAGATTCTCTACAAGACCAATCATATATTGCTTCGATGATTCGGGGAAATACTGCTCTACATAAAGCTCACCTATAGCTTCGCCGAGATGACCTTCGGTTACACCGAGTACCTTCTTCCAACGGGGACGCTGCTGCTGCACACCGCTCATGACCTTATTAAACTCGAACGAAGCGTCGCTGAAATCATCACTTAGATAAGGAGCTGCCTGTCTTACATACTGCCATAGATAATAGTCCTTAAGTTCGCGTGTCGGTAGGGTGGCAAGAAGATTATTAGCCTGGTTCATCGAGCTTATTTCAGTAACGATGACACGGTCAGGGTCAATTCCCATAGTCTCGACAAAATAACGGTCCCAAGGAATATTGGGGAACATCTGAGCCAGTTCCTGACGTGAGCGTGGATTATACATAGCCGGAATGTTACGGCTCTGTTCACGTGTCCATGCCGAATCGGCGAGCAGTGTCTCGATTTTAAGCACGTTTTTAGCTATACGTTTAGCATCTTTAGCTTTGTAGCCTGAGAGCTCCATCATCTTAGTAACGAGCTTGGTATATGCTTCACGTACCTCTTTGTTACGTTTGTCATTGACCAGATAGTAATCACGGTCGCCGAGTGACATGCCGCCGGATCCTACATACATGGCATATTCAGAACTGTTGGCAAGGTCTTCCTGCGGACCGGCACTGAACAAAGGATTGGAGAAATTCTTGTGCATCCACATCAGGATATCCATCATCTCACCGGGAGCTGCGTTTTCGATCTTCTGCAGGTCGGTTTTGATAGGGGCTGCCCCAAGCTGATTACGACGTATAGAATCCATACCGCTTTCATAAAGAGTGGCAATCTTGTAGGCATTTGTACCTTTACGGGGATTGGTATTGGCCAGATTGGTTACAATACGTCGAATACGGTTATTGCTCGAATCAGTCAGGATATTAAAGCGGCCGTAACGCGCATATTCGGGAGTAAGGGGATTAGCGTCCATCCATCCTTTGTTGACATGATGATAGAAATCCTCCTTAGGAGAGATAGATTTGTCGACCGAAGAGAGGTCAAGGCTCTTGAGATGCTCAGCGCTTGCAGGCATCGTCATGGCAGCAAGTGCCAGACCGAGCAGTGAATGTGTTAATTTCATGATCAAGTAAATATGGAAATAAAATTATTAATTTAATGTGAAGCGTTTAGCCATGAACTTCGAATAACTATGATAGATTTAAATCTTCTTTATCATTAGGGTCCGGCTGATATTCAAGAATATCGCCAGGCTGGCAGTCGAGTTCACGACAGATACTGGTGAGAGTGGAGAAACGTATGGCTTTAGCTTTGCCGGTTTTAAGAATAGAGAGATTGGAGGGAGTTATACCCATACGCTCTGCCAGGTCGCCAAGCGATATTTTACGTTTGGCCATCATTACGTCGAGATTAACAATTATCGGCATTTTTTGGTGAAGAGCTAATAGATGGGTCATATTGTCAGGGCTTGTTCCTCTTTGAGGTCGATGCCACGGGCCCATACCTGGGCCATTAGCAAGGCGGCGAGTCCGATGATGAGGGTAGTCCATGGAATAGTCCAGTAAGTAGAGACGGAATATCCCTTAAGATTCAATCCAACACGAGATAATGTATGATCGTCGATAAGTCCGCTCGCTGTGGCACATAGCGCAATGGCTATGAGTAAAATACCGAGGAGACGCAGCAGACGTACATTCTTGTGCTCAAAGATATGTCCTTTGTTAATATTATAGACAAATTTGATAAAAACCACAAGTACTGTGAGGCCCATGAGCAGTGACAGTATATGCAAAATAAGAGTACCTACTGAAGTTATAGTTGTTGAGGAGTCGGTAGGTACAAAAACTTCGGCACGCTGTATTACCGCAGGATAGGTAATACCGTCAGTTGAACGTACAGAATCAACAGGATGCAGAAAAAGTTCAATATCCGGATTGAAAGCCATATCATAACTTCTCATAGGCTGTTGGGATTCTATAATAGGTGTGTCGGAGTTCTTGATACCTTCGGCAAATCCATAACCGAAAGAGTACCCGAGATAATATACCGGCATAACGAGCGATAACCCGATAGTGACTATTATCAGGACGCAAAGCAGGTTGATAGAGGTCTTTTTCATCTTCTTTACAAAGGAAGGACTTTATAGTTCCTATATGAATGACACTGCAA
>CAMWKC010000326.1 GCA_947174735.1 uncultured Porphyromonadaceae bacterium | reverse complement strand
TTTTTATAATGTCTATGTAGATTCGTGGATTTATAATAAAGACAACGAAATAGCAGGAGCAAAGGTAGTATATGCTGAGTGTTTTCCGGAAACGAACAAACTACCGGAATGGGATGCGGTCATAAACATCGAACTTAAATCCAGTTGGAACGACGGTGGCGAATATGCTTCATACAGTTTTGCTTCGGATGTAGAGATTGACCCTTATTTCGAAATCTATGACTTTGAGTACTCTGATCTCGGAGACTACATTAAAGTTGAGAGTAATCGCAATATATTAACCTTTACCAATACATCAAGCCATAGAGGTAAAGTCGAAATTATTGCCCGAGTCAGATATGAGAGCATCTTCTCACGTGTACATCTAATAGTCAAATCACTTGCTTATGATTACGATGAATAAACTTATAAGATGTGGTTTATTACTGGCAATTATACTTTTATCCACCTGTACCACGTCAAAGAGCACTGTGTCAAGTACCGTTGATATGTCTAAATATGAATATGCTTCGGTAATAAACAATGATACATACCATATACCGGCTGAACTGATAGAATATGAAATCCAACTGTTCGACGCTGTAGAAGCATCCCGGTTGCAACTGGTAAATGACATGCGTATCTATGAGCTTACACCTCAACAGCAGGAAAAACTTCTTTTGGTTAAATACGGAGTTAATCATGACAATGCGGAGGCTATTGTGACAGTGAACTTTATCGACTATATGACAGGACGCCCTGTGGCATCATGCCGCGGAGCATTCGGATTAGGTATTGATCATGGCAGAGATCTTAAAGGTGCAATCAAAAGAGTTGCAAAACAGATTTACGATACCTTCCCGCCAAAAAATTAAGACTACAGCTCATCTCCAAATGGCTCTAAGTCTCTACCGATTAAAATATCACGCTAATACTACATTCTGTAAGCTTTCTTTATCTCATGGTGTTGGAAAGATACTATGAACAAAATCAGAATGTACAACGTTTCAAATCGTGAAATAGGATTGGGTTATTCTTAACCCTTTATTTATAAACTACATCTGTCATAAACAATAAAATTCAAGACTATGAGCTTCATCTGGTATATTATTATTGGTATTGTAGCCGGAGCTGTAGCCGGTAAACTGATGCGTGGCGGTGGCTTCGGGCTTATCGTAAATCTGGTTGTAGGTATTATCGGAGGTGTATTAGGAGGCTGGCTTTTCGGTCTGATAGGCATCACTACTTCCAGCATAATAGGTAATCTCATCACTGCTGTAGTAGGTGCAATATTCCTACTTTGGATAGTAGGTCTTCTGAGCCGTTCAACTAATAGATAGAGTTTCCCAATTATTCTACCAACACAAAGCATAATAAATATGAAGAGTCTTGAAATCATTATTTTGGGGCTCTTCATATTATATTTTACGTAAAATCAGAAGACAAGGGGCTTGTAAAGTTAGCTGCAATTTTAAATAAACGAAGCGTGGTGAGGGATTGGTAAATAACGCCGCTAAATACTATTAATCTGTTAAATTCCGTTATATAAGTTATCAAATGAGAGTTTGTCTACAGGAGTTTTTTCCACCAGAATCATTTATAATAATATGCAGCAAATAAAGATTCCCGAAGTTAACATCACTCTATGGGATAAATATAAAGTTTCTTTTGTTCCCCACCACGATGTAAACATTATCGTAGGCCTTAACGGTAGTGGAAAAACTACGCTATTGTCCGAAATAGAAAAGGAAATCCTTAAAAATACAGAAAATAGATTATCCTACATTTATATACCTTCTGTTGATAATCTTGTAGTAAGAGATAAACGTAAAAAGTTAACAGCGCTCTCTCAGGACTTGGATTCATACATTTACGATATGAAGACCGGCCCATCTCTTATGTATTATAGAATGTCAATGCTTGATGCGCCAGCCTCTGTGCAGTCAAAAGTAAGAGAGAGAATTAATTTTTTCTGTGACATAGTAAATAGTCTTTTTAAAGATACCGGTAAACATATCGAAATAGAAGGTAATAAATTTATAATTGATTCCAATAATTCTTTACTGTCGGTAAATAACTTGTCTTCTGGAGAAAAACAACTGCTACTAATCCTGCTGCGTGTCTTCCTTTTAGATGAAAAAGAGTCTGTGATATTAATCGACGAACCGGAAAATTCGCTTGATATAAGTTGGCAATATAAATTAATTGATTTGTTAGTCAGTCTAAATCATAATGCCCAATTCTTTATTACTACACATTCACCCAGTATTTTTGGTGCAGGTTGGGGAGACAAAATTATTTATATGGAAGATGTGACAACTAATATTAAGTAAGTTATTATGGGTCGAATAGAAGATCAAGCGAACTACTATAAAAATCTTCATTTACGAGACAGAAGTATTATTGCAGTGATACATATTGAAGATGAAGCTGATAAAGAATTTTGGGATGTTCAGTTGCAAAATGTAAGAATTGGCCATTATTATTTTATTTCACACAGTAAAAATGATAACGGAGTTGAGGCAAAGGGCTGTGAACAATGTTTAAAATATCGTCCATATACTAATCGACACTTCTTTATTTGCATAGACAGTGATCTACGTCTGTTACGTCAAGAAGAAGGATTGAGTCCGGAAAACCATGTAGCTCAAACTTACGCTTATTCCTGGGAAAATCACTTATGTGAGGCAGAACATTTACAATTAAGATTCAGTCAAAAATTAAAAGGAACTAACTTTAACTTTGTAAAGTTTCTAAGTGTATTTTCAAGAATAGTTTATAAACCACTTCTTTACCTTGTATATTATCAGACTCCTGAATTAAACAGTCTTTGGAATATAAAGATATTCAATAAATGTATTCCCCTTCAACCTTCACAGAAAGATTTAGCAGATAATGGAACCTTGTACCTACAAAAGATAAAGCAACTTTTTGATACCGCTCTTTCTTCTCTCTCATTATATCTCCCAGATAATTTTACAATAGAAGGTCTAACACCTGATAATGCATATCTTCACATACAAGGCCATCAACTTTATAATCCTGACTCTT
>CAMWKC010000325.1 GCA_947174735.1 uncultured Porphyromonadaceae bacterium | reverse complement strand
AGTCGATATAGGATAATATACCATAGGTTTGTCATAGATCGGTAATAATTGTTTGCTGACTCCTTTGGTAATAGGGTAGAGACGTGTGCCGGAGCCACCGGCGAGAACAATTCCTTTCATATTAGGCACGGGTTGGTTTTCGGCAAAGTTACAACTTTGGGCTTGGTTCTCAAAATGACTTGAAAAAAATCATTATCTTTGCCCCCATGAAAGTGCTTTATTTGATAAGAAGATGTGCTCCGCTTGACGGGGCCGCACGTACTTTACTCAGACTGATAGAAAGTAATCCGTCAGTCGAGGCACATGTGGCCTGCCGATTCAGTTTCGGCCATATTGACAGTGTGGGGGTGAGCGAAGTTGATTCGTGCTCGGCCTTACAGACTCTTATTTCAGCCGGGCATTACGATATAATACACTATTTCCGTACGTCAGGCTATGAACTGTTTGACTGGACTATTAAAGCTCTGCGTCATCTCAAACTTAATATACCTGTAATAACTACTATATGCCAAAGGCCTTCATATCCTCAACTGTTGCCTTCGGTGGCAGAACTGACACGTTCAGCGCGTGTGGTAATGATAGACCGTGCTGCTATGAACGATCCATTGTTTGACTTTGTGGCTACTGATAGAAAAAGACATATTTATTTCGGAGCTACACAGAGAGATATTGAACTTACCGGGCAGCTTGCAGCTATATGGCAACCGACTCCCGGGCGCGTGGTATTCGGACGTGGCAGTACTCCGGGCAAGGTACCGGCCGATTATTGTAAAATCACTGATAGGATAACCGTACCAGGTAAACATGTTATCATAGCCGGCATTCCTGTTAACAGTCCCGTTCGTCATCAGGCTGAAGGACGTGATTATGTTGAGATGGTCGATGCCTTACCTTACGATGAATGGCTGAAACTATGTGTCGGGTTTGATGTATTTCTTTATTATCTGCCTAAGCAGGGACATTCTTCTATAGACGGTACTCTCGGACAGGCAATGATGTTAGGCAAACCGGTAGTGTATTATGGTCCGGCTGCTCCGGCTGAGCGTCTGGTGCATGGTGTCAATGGTTTTGTAGCTAAAGATCCGTCTGAGATACCGGGTTATTGTGACCGTCTTGGTGCTGATGCGGAATTACGGCGACGTATGGGAACTGCAGCCCGGCAATCGACCATAGCAGACTTTTCTATGGCTGCCTGCGTGAGAGCGTATAATGCTCTTTATAAAGAGGTATTGTCAGATGCAAAGGAGGGCCGTAACCCTGTACCGGTAAAAGTCCCTATATCATATCGTAAGCATTTTGCACATTATTCATGGAAGGGATGGCTGCGTTCAGAGTTGGCCGGCAGTATGATAGAACGTCTGAGTCATCGTCTGAAACCTCTGCCCGAAAGAACATAAAAAAGATGAAAGTACTTTTTGATCCACAGATTTTTGCCTCACAGATATATGGTGGGGTATCAAAATATTTTGCTGAAGTCATGACACGTATGCCTGCCGGTAGCTGGAGTATACCAGGCTGGTTGTCAAATAATGAGTATGCTCGTCATTTTAGTCTGTTCCGACAGGTGCCTTTCTTGCCTAAGTATGATTTCCGAGGTAAAGGACGGCTGATGGTAGAGCTTGTCAAACCTTCTGCACTGGCCTATATGAGATTGAATAGGAGTAAATATGATGTCGTGCATCAGACAAATTTTGATACTTATCTTTTTAAGGCTATAGGTAATAAACCTTTGGTGACCACATATCATGATATTAATTTCCTTACCGAGCATAATTACGTGCCTCGTATGGTAAAGCTTCAGACGGCCTCTTTGCGACGGGCAGATGCGGTTGTAGCAGTAAGTCACAATACCAAGGCCGACATGTTACGTTATTTTGATATTGATCCGAATAAAATTACAGTCATACATCATGGTATAGATATGCCTGTGATACCTGAAACATTGAGCGGACGCATAGTAAAGGAGCCATATATATTGTATGTAGGTGCGCGTCATCTGTTTAAGAATTTTGATACGTTTATTACTGCTTTTGCTCAGATTGCCAAGTATTATCCGGAGGTCAATGTAGTATGTACACGAAGTGATATTACTCCTGGAGAAAACGAAATGTTAAAACGGCTCGGTGTGGCAGACCGTGTACGGGTAGTCAAAGCAGATGAAATAACATTGAATCGTCTGTATAGAGATGCATTGTTTTTCGTATTTCCTTCCAAATATGAAGGATTCGGTATGCCGATACTTGAAGCTATGGTCAATGGATGTCCGGTAACATTAGCAGATGCAAGTTGTTTTCCGGAGATAGCCGGTGAGTGTGCTCTTTACTTTAATCCCAATGATGTTGATTCGATAGCTGATGCTTTGAAACGACTGCTTGACGATGAGGAATTGAGAATGGAATTACGCCGGAAGGGCTATAAGCGTGCGGCGGAATTCTCATGGCAACGTACTGCGGACAGTCATATAGAACTATATAAGAGTTTGATTTAGGAAGATAAACAGGGGGAAATGGGGTATTTAGCAATGAAAAAAGAGTGAAAAAGTTAAAAATAGGGTTATTTTTTAGGTGAAATAGTTTGTATTTCAAAAATAGTTAGTAACTTTGCACCGTTTTTGATAGCAAAAATATTGTTTTATTATTTTAAGTTCTAAAGACATGAAGAAGATTTTCCTTTCGCTTGCTGTTATTGCAAGTGTAGCCCTCGTATCTTGCGGTGGTAACAAGAATGCTGAGAATAATGCTGAAGATGCAGCTGCTGCTGTAACTGAAGTTGCTGCTGAGGTTGTTACTGATAGCTGCTGCGGTGACAGTGCTTGCGCTGACACTACTGTAGCTGTTGCTGCTGAGGTTGCTACTCCCGCTAAATAAGATACTTAAGTCTGCGTGAGCAACGTCTGTTTTTACAGTCGTCTCACAATACGGCCGCAATAAGGCTAAATAATATAGTCAAGGTACCTATTCTTTATAGAAAAGGTACCTTGATTTTTTATAAGTATATTGAGATTACAGCCCCATGACCATTATGGTCATGGGGC
>CAMWKC010000324.1 GCA_947174735.1 uncultured Porphyromonadaceae bacterium | reverse complement strand
CTATAATAATATGTTTAAATTCCAGTCCCTTTGCTGCATGTACAGTCATCAAAGTGACTTTAGGCTGATTGTCTTCTTCTGTTTCGTCTTGGTCGGTAGCCAACATAACCTCTGACAAAAAAGCACGCATGTCAGTTTCGCCCTCACCAGTCTCTGTACGTGATTCCACAAAATCCTTTAAACCTGTGAGCATTTCGGTTAAATTTTCCTGTCTGCTGATACTTTCCGGAGTATTATCATGAGCCAGAGAGGTAAGAATACCTGTACGGTTATATATAAGCTGAGCTACTTCAAAGGCATTTGACCCTGAAGTATTATCTTTGATAAACTCATTGATAAGAGAGACGAAATTCTTTAATTTTTTTACTGTACCGGCATTAATCCCTTCTACTCCTGTATCTATAGCCTTTATAATAGTCTGCCATAGTGAAGTTTTATTAGCAGAAGCAGAAGTCTGTAGTTTTTTAAGAGTGGTTTCTCCTATGCCACGTGCCGGATAATTAATAATGCGTCGTAATGCTTCATCATCATCCGGATTAATGACAAGACGAAAATAACAGATGATATCCTTTATTTCCTTACGCTGATAGAATGATAATCCTCCATAGATACGATAAGGAATATTACGTTTGCGTAGAGACTCCTCAAGTACACGGCTTTGTGCATTGGTTCGGTATAGAACAGCGTATTCCTCCAAGTTATCATGACGGGTCAGTACAGACTGTGAAATCATATTTGCTACCAGGTATGCTTCTTCAAAATCACTGTAGGTCTTAACTATTTTAACAAGTTCTCCAGGCTCATTCTCACTATAGACATTTTTCTTCATTTGCCGAGTATTTTTTGCAATAAGACTTCCGGCAGCATTAATTATATTCTGAGTTGAGCGATAGTTACGTTCGAGTTTAAAGATACGTAAGTTAGGATAATAATTCTCCATAGTCAGAATATTAGAAATATTTGCACCACGGAATGAGTATATACTTTGGGCATCATCACCGACTACACAAAGATTATTGCCGACATCGGATAGTTGTGAAATTATCAGATGTTGAGCAAAATTAGTATCCTGATATTCATCTACAAGAATATAGCGGAAAAATTCCTGATAATGGTGTCTTATTTCGGGATTGTCTCGTAGAAGAAGATTCATATATACAAGAATATCATCGAAATCCATAGCATTTGCCAACCGACAGCGTTCAGAGTATATCGCGAATATTCTTGAAGTCATTGGTCTTTGTGCTCTGCGATCCATATCGTAGTATACGTTATGATACTGTTCGGGCGACATCATCGCATTTTTCGCATTGGAAATAGTAGCAGCGATTGTGGTAGGTTTATATAATTTCTCGTCAAGATCAAGTTCTTTAATGATTATTTTAATCAGTGACTTTGAATCATTGGCATCATATATAGTAAATCCGGGTTTAAAGCCAATAAGTTCAGTATGATGACGTAGTATGCGTAGAAATATGCTGTGAAAAGTTCCCATCCACAGACGTTGCGCTATCGAAGGACTGACTATATTACAGATACGTTCTTTCATCTCACGTGCCGCCTTGTTAGTAAAGGTAAGTGCCATGATACGATAAGGTTCAAATCCACGACGTATAAGGTCCACTATCTTATATGTCAGCACACGAGTTTTACCGGAACCTGCCCCGGCAATAACAAGCGACGGACCTTCACAGTAGGTGACGGCGGCACGTTGCTGTTCATTCAATAAGTCAAGATAATTAAAATTAATATCTTCTGCCATAATAGAATATATGAATTGCGGGGTCAGATAATAGAGGGAATTTCTCTGTAATCCGGAATATGAGGTAAAAATCTGTATAAATCAGTGGTATAATCGATTTGACAGCAGTAATGTCTTAAACCGTTGGATACAATCAGAAAAGGCGTATGTAACACCATATTATATCTTACAATCTGATCGAAGGTGGTCTGGGAAATGGTTATATGAGGAGCCTTATATTCAATTATTATTAACGGACGACCATCAGATCTGAATATTACGGTGTCGCAACGACGTGAAGTATTATTGAGATTTATACCAGTTTCCACAGCAATCAGAGAAAGAGGGTAGTGCAGATACTCTATAAGCCAAGAGATAAAATTCTGTCTTACCCACTCTTCCGGCGTGAGTTTAAGCCATCTATGGCGTATTCTATCGAAGATTACTACTTTCCCGGCTAAATCTTTTTTAATACGCAATTCAACCGGTGGGAGATTCAGTTGCGGTAATCTGTCTGGTGTCAGTAGATTATTGTTTGTCAGAGCGTACAAAAGAATTAAGAGGTAAATATTCGGTGTCAAATATAGAATTCAGTATGTCAGCAAGACGTAAGCCTCCTCGAAGAAACTGCTGTTCTACTACAGGAGTCCACTCCGCGATATAATCATAACTCAAAGCGCTATCTTCAGGAGTTGTATCATAAATCCTGGTTGCTATTTCGTAAGTTTGTCTACCCCATTCGTCGGGAGTGGTAATGGTAAAAATCTCTTCATTAGCAGTAGTATCGTTACGGTCAATCTGCTGAGCCCATTCAGTATAACTCCATTTGTGTGCTTGTTCGGGTAGCCAACTATCCCATGCTGAATGTAGATTTGAATGGCGGTCAAAAAGTTTTACGCTGTGACGGTTGCCACCTAAATCAGAAGCACGACCCATGTGCATAGGCTGATGTAAATCACCCATAAAATGAACTACCATTTTTAGTGCTAAAGCTTTCTGCTCTTTAGAACTTTCAGGATTATTCAGCAGGTTCGTCTGTTCATAGATAGCTTGAATAATGTTACCTTCAGGAATGTTAGGAGCTGTATCATAAGAAAACTCCGGATCAATATTCTTGTAATGCCAAGTTTTGGTATAGGCATATTCCGGAGTGTGTGAAGCATTGTCCATCCAATTAGCCCAGTACACAATAGATTTTCCGTCAAGAAGTTCGGTTATTTGTTGTTTGGCAACTGGTGTAAGATGGTTTTCAGCGATGAAGGCAACAGTATCATGTCCCTTTTGCCCCCAACCAAACATAGGTGC
>CAMWKC010000323.1 GCA_947174735.1 uncultured Porphyromonadaceae bacterium | reverse complement strand
AACCCCTGATTTTCCTTATCTTTCCCACCCATCATAAATTTCTTCTTCTCCATAAAACCCATAAACTACCCACCACTCCGATAACTCCGACAGCTCACGTGCCCACACTTTGACACGGAGAGCATCAGGGAGAAGCTCGACGGTGTGAGGCAGCACGTTGGCTACACATGCCGGACGCAGACCGTAGTTGAGATAGAGAAGGGCCAGCATCAGAGGTGTGGCGATAAGGAGAATCATCAGTCCTACGATGAGCCAGCGCAAATCGAATATGGCTGCTATGCCAGCTGCTGCTGTCAGAATAGCAGCACCATAGAGCCACGGGCGCCCGTAGATGGTCATAAGTCGGGTAGCCATAATCCTATGCGGCATCTCAAAGCGTACAGTAGTCAGGTAAGTCTGTCGGATTTCAGGCGTATGGCTCATTATTTCTTTGCAGAATCTTTCTTTGCGGAGGTACGTTGGTCGCGGAGTTCACGTACGCGACGGTAAGTTTCCATATTCTGAGGTACAAGTACCTGTAGGTACCCCGTGCCTTCATCATTAGTGAGTACCGACATGTCGATGTAATGATCACCGTTACCTTTGGATATGGGGAAGACTTCGGCACGGCGTTTCTTGACTCGGTCTCCCATAGAGGAATGGCCGTTAGGCCCGGTACCACGCAGTTCGGCATCCACACCATCAGGCTGACACCATACAGGGATTATCTCAGCACAAGGGGGATAACCCATTCCGGTCCACATTATATATTCGTCAGCTAATTGGCCTGGTGTGATAGAAGTAGCATCGGCTATAGGTACACAACCTTCGATGACGATAGTAGCTGTTGATTTGTAACGTGGAATGAAGTCCTGATCTATCACCCAACGTTCATCGCTCTCAGCAAAATCACGCTGTTTAAGGTCGTGATAGAATGAGCGGCTTGCCACTTCGGTGAGTAGTTCAGGAGTGATGTTACGGGCAGCAGCATACGGCCGCAGTATTTTCTCGGCGTTAGCTTCACGTATGAAACCGTATCCTTCGTTAGGACGTCCGGAGTGGCTGTAATTAGTACGTATCAGTACGTGGTCGGGAGCATCTGCAAGGTCATAACGTACGTACGAATTATTATTAGTCTCGAAATATGCACCGTTACCTTCGGCATCAATGACCCCGAAATTAGCCTCCACTCCCATCGGTCGTGGATATGAATCGAGTAACCTTGCGAAATCGTCAACCGTGCGGCATGAGCGAAGAGCAGCTGTCATAAGCACTCCTTCACGGTCCATCTTAGAGTTAGGTACCTTATCATTTTTGATGTTATATGAAGCAGTATTCATAACAGCAAAGCCCACTTCGTTCATACCGGTCCATGCTTCTTTAAGGTTACGATCAGCAGCATTGAACAGGGCCACGTATGCGAATGCACCGTTACGTGCAGGTACATATTCCACTTTGTTGTCAGTCGTGCTTGTGTCACGGTGCTTCCATAGCATAGGACGTCCGTAAGGACTCGCTTCAGCTCCGATTATGGCTGAGGTACAAGCCAGTGAGGCTACAGCGCCCTGAAGACAACAAAGCAGACACAGAAGTTGTTTATACATAGTGAGTCGTATAGATTCATTATAAAGCTGTCCGAACGGTATAACCGCTCTAACAAGCTTACAAAAATAGTGTAAATACTCCGCATCTGCAATAGGCGGAGTTAAACCAATATGAAAAGATAACATAAAACCAATTACTCGCCATGCACTTACCAGAAGACCCCAACATGCTTGTGAGCCTCGTCAATATGAAACTACGAGATGAATTTCCTGACCTCGCCGACCTCTGTCTGTCGCTTGGTGTCGATGAGGCTGATCTGAAGCAGCGTCTTGCTGACGCCGGTTATCATTATGATCGTAACGCCAATCGTTTTACTGCCGTATGATATCATAATTATACTGTCTTTATTGTATAAAAGCTTTTGAAACCACTGTTTCGAAGCTGAAATGTTAACAATGGTTGAATTAGTTTAAACACTTATAACCTGATGAAATTTTCCACTATTAAGATGTTGTAATTATACAGAAAGCAATATGGATAAGTATCCGACAGTCCGAGACGGATAGTCGTATATGAGATAAAATTAGATATAGTTTATAGTGGAATCGTGAGAGAGGCGTCAGTGGAAGCGCCTCTCTTTTTTGTCTGTATTTATCTTCATTTTGTCAGTAATGTGATATGAAATGTAAACTCTTGACAGACGAAAAGTGTTAAAATATCGTTAACATTTAATATAGTGCATAGTATATTATTCTACTAAAAACTATTAATCAATAACTTATATCCATAGTATATGAGACTTGACGGAAGAAGACAGAGCAGTAACGTGCAGGACCGCCGTGGTAGCGGAGGGTCCGGTAAACGTGTGGCCGGAATCGGCGGTATAGGTGCCATGATAATCGCAGCAATAGTGGTATGGATAAGCGGGGGTAATCCGTAGTCGGTAATTAATATGCAGAATATAACAGGTGGCGGGTATGTTCAGGAGATACAGGGCACATACGAACCTACAGCACAGGAACAGGAATATGCACAGTTTGCTTCCACTATACTTGCCGGTACTGAAGATGTATGGACTGAGGAATTTAAGAAAATGGGTCTGACTTATACACCTCCTAAGATGGTGCTTTATACCGGCTCTACTCAGTCTGCCTGTGGGCAGGGACAGGCTTCGATGGGTCCCTTTTATTGTTCTGGTGACCAGACTGTCTATATAGATCTGTCTTTTTTTGACCAGCTTCAGAAACAGATGGGTGCCGAAGGTGATTTTGCCTGTGCATACGTGATAGCTCACGAAGTCGGACACCATGTGCAGAATCTTCTCGGTACACTTAACGAAACTCACCGTGAAATGTCGCGTGTGAGTACCACTGCTTCCAATCAGCTGAGTGTACGTCTCGAACTTCAGGCTGATTATTATGCCGGTGTGTGGGCTTATCATGACAATGAAATGTTCGGTTCTCTTGAACCCGGGGATATAGAAGAAGGCCTGCGGGCTGCCTCGAAAATAGGTGATGATTATCTTCAGAAGCAGGCTCAGGGATACGC
>CAMWKC010000322.1 GCA_947174735.1 uncultured Porphyromonadaceae bacterium | reverse complement strand
TCTCTTTTTCAAGTATTAGTTATTTATCTCAGTTTAGAGGTGATATATTTGAACACTTTTTTCACTCTTTATTATTAGTTTGGTAAGAGAAAAAAAGTAACTACTTTACTTACCGAAATAACAACTATAATTTTTCAATAACAGAATTTATAAAACAAAATTATGATAGATAAGATAATACAGGACAAGGTAAGAGGGTCGCTGGTGGGCGGTGCGTGCGGAGATGCGTTAGGTTATCCGGTGGAGTTTGTCTACTCGTTTGAGGAGATAAAATATCGCTATGGGGGAGATGGAGTGCAGGAGTATGATATGAGTTATCCGTGGTTAGATAGACAGCAAAGGCCAACGAAGGCGTTGTTTTCTGACGATACACAGATGACGCTTTATACGGCTGAGGCTCTGTTGGAGGCTGAAAAGAGCGGTACTCCCTTGCTGAAGACTATCTGTGAGGCGTATCTGATATGGTTCGGACATCAGGCTGACAGAAAAGTGAAGGCTGGGTATAAGTCGGCTTTAAGTGAAATTGATGAACTTAATCAGCGTCGTGCCCCCGGTAATACATGCATGTCGGCTTTACTTTCTATATATAGAGGGAAAGAGGCTGATAATAACAGTAAGGGATGCGGAGGCGTTATGCGTGTCGCGCCGATAGGTCTGTATGGTGCCATACACGGCTGGACACTTCAGGAAACAGCACGTATAGCAGGCGAAGCGGCTGCTCTCAACCATTTGCATCCGCTAAGCACCTATTCGTCGGCTGCATTAGCTGTAATTATACAACAGTGTGTAAATACCGAACATATCAATAGGGAAACTTTCAAAATAATCGTTGAAGATACCCTATCCATAATAACCGGTCTATACGGAGAGTCGGCACCTTATATGAAGGAATTTACCGATATTATGCACAGTGCTATCCGTGCAGCCGATGTCAAACTGTCTGACTGGGAAATAATCGAGAATTATCTCGGCGAAGGCTGGGTAGCTGAAGAAACCTTGGCTATCGCAGTATTCAGCGTATTGCGTCATATAGACAACTTTAGCGGCTGTTTAGTATGTGCGGTGAATCACGGCGGCGACAGCGACTCAACCGGTGCCGTCGCAGGCAACATAATCGGTGCTATCGTCGGCTATAATGCTATCCCGGCAAAATTCACCGTACCTCTACAACTACGCGAACTGATAATTGATATGGCAGATGCCATTGTAATAAAGCCAACAAATACTTTCGAAACTGATAACTGACGCCTGTACCTCCGCAATCTACCACTAACGTCGAGAGGGTGTATCAAATCTTTTCTTTTGATACACCCTCTTCAATTGAATATTTTACGTATATTTCACATCAGCAGCCTAAGTACACAATTATACCGCAGATGATGATGTAGCCAAGGGCATACGGAATAGCTTTCAGCATAATGGCATCGTCTTTGCCTTTCATATCGCAAGCTGCGGTGGCAATAGCTATACTCTGAGGTGAAATCATCTTTCCGCCGGTGGCTCCTACTGTGTTGGAGGCAGCGAGCCAGTCGGCTTCCGAACCGGTGAAACCGCATACCGAAGTGGTACCGGTCATGCCGAGCTGACCGGCTACATTTGCCTGAAGCTTGCCGAACAATATGTTTGATGATGTATCGCTGCCTGTCACAAATGTACCGATAGCTCCGATGAGCGGTGCGAAGAATGGATAGAAACTTCCTGAGACGCTAACCAATCCTACTGCTATAGCTGCTATCATACCGCTATAATTCATTATCGAAGCAAGAGATATAAGCGATATGATAGTGATTACCGTAAAACGCAGATTGACTATCGTTCTTGACATAACCACTGTGAGCTGACGCCAGCTAAGACCCTGCACTAAGCCGCCTAATACGCTGCCGAGGAAAAGCATCAATCCTGCATTGCTCAGCCAGCCGAATTTGAATGTGGAGCCGATTACCGGCAACGGTAATACCGTCACTAAATGCGACTTGAGAAAATTATTGACAGGCGGACACAACGCACCTCCTACAATAATAAATACAAGAATAAACAGATACACACTCCATGCCTTCAATGTCTCGCCGATAGTAAATTTATCTGTCTTTTCTGATTTCTTCTTACGCGGAAGAAAAAGACGGTCATAGACTATAATAGCTAATATGGCAGCTATAGAACCTAAGATAGCCGGTGTTTCGGCCCCAAGAAATGTAGCGCACACGAGCTGTACGGCCAATGACACACCTCCTACCCATACAGCCACACAAAGGTTTTTCACCCATGCCTTTCTGTCGGTCAGCATCAATATGACGAAGGGTATCAGAATAAAAAGCGGAGAAAGCTGAATCACAGAGAAAGTCGATACTTCACACACTGTCTGTGCGGATGCGCTGCCTCCGGCTGAAATTTCGTTACACAGAGTGGTAACAGGCACTCCGACCGCTCCGAAGCCGGTTGCTACAGTATTACCAAGCAAGGCTACCAATGCAGAGAACATCGGTTTGAAGCCCAAGCCTATCAATATAGCGGCCGGAATGGCAACTGCTGTTCCGAAACCGGCCATACCCTCAAGCAAGCCACCGAACCCCCATACCATCATCAGTACCAATACTCCCTTATCATCGGTAAGAGCCGTAAACTGCTTTTTGATAACTTCTATAGCTTTCGACTCTACAATCACATTATAGCTGTAAATAGCCATAAGAATGATGATAAGAATCGGAAATATCGCCTTCAGCACACCCTCTGCAATACTCCACCACACCAGACCGTAGACGGAATCGTCTGCGAATCTATCGGGTATAATACCAATAGCCGGAGCAACCCACAGGGCCAGAGCAGCTGTGATAATGAATGTCAGAAGAGCACTTTTCCAGCCTGTGACCTTCAGACCGAGCATCAATACAAAAAGTATGATTACAGGAAGCAAGGATATAAGGGTGTTCATGATATCAGGATTCAGAGGTTAAAGATCGGGAATAAGGATAAGGGTCATACTGCGTGCTGCCTGAGCACCCATCACAAGGACCTGGGCAATTTCAGCAGTCTTTGAAGGAACGGCAATGAAAACTCCGTATCCATAGTCATTGAAAC
>CAMWKC010000321.1 GCA_947174735.1 uncultured Porphyromonadaceae bacterium | reverse complement strand
ATCTGATAATGAGTGGGCGACTCTTGAAAACGCAGTAGCCGCAATTCCTGTTGTCGGTGACAGATATAATGCAGAACAACAAAAACAGGTAGGACACTAACACCAAACATACGATTATGAAAAAATTAGCTTTTCTTATGGCGGCTTTGCTGACCGCAGCAGCTGTACACGCTCGTACACTTATAGTTTATTACAGCTATACAAACAATGTGGAGAGTATCGTGAATGAACTTAACAGCCAGATAGAGGCAGACGTTGTGGAAATAGAACCGGCAGAAAAAGGTCTTGATTATGCCGCTAACAATTATGCAATCGGCAGTGCTCAGATTGCTGCCATACGCGATAATCCTGATGATGCGGCATCATATCCGGCAATAGACCCGGTTAGCGTTGACTTAGCGGATTATGACTGTATCATTATCGGCGCACCGCTCTGGTGGAGTCAGATGGCTGCTCCTTTGCAGACTTTCCTCTTTCAGAATGGCGAAGCTATGGCAGGGAAACATATCGGTCTTATAGTATCAAGCGCAAGCAGCGGCATCAGCGGTGTGGAGGCAGATGCAAAACGATTGATACCCGAAGGCGATTTCCTGTCACCAAGCCTTTGGATACGCAGCTCACAGACTTCCGATGCCAAATCTCTGCTTGAGGAATGGCTGAAGACTATTAACTATAACAGTCTTATTTCCGCTATCGAAAGTCTTCCGGCTGAAAGTCCTGAAAGATACACAGTCTATTCACTGTCCGGAACACAGCTTCTTTCGGAAGCAGAATCTACCGCCGAGCTTACAAACGGACTGTACATTATTAACGGTAAGAAAACCTTTATATCTAAGTAAAACAGCTTCTTACTATTCTTAGTGATATAAAGCGTAGGGCCACAAAAATTCATTTGTGACCCTACGCCTTTTAATCAAAGATTATTATGAAATTTAGTTATCTCACGAATAACTTCTGTGTTCTGTTACCGGTCTTTGCAAGGTAGATACCGGCCGGAACTTTTATATATTCGCCTGAACTGAGGGTACTGATTTTTATACCGGAAACAGTATATATTTCGGTCTTTGCACCGGCAACCAGAGTAATTGTACCATCTTTCACATTGATAAGATTTTCTTCTGATGCCTTAGAGGCATTAATACCCACATTTGCAAAAGATTTACGTACGGCATTTTCGATGTAACCTGTTTTCATGTTTATTACCATTACGATAATATGGGCATTGTTCCAGTCCTTTACGTTCGAAGCATCGAAAGTCATAGGAAGAGAATATATCTCATTAGCTTCTGTCATAGCCGGAATTGTATTCACACCAAGAATACTATTTGCAGCACAGGCTACTTCATCATAATAAGTCATTACTATGGATTCACTGTAATCCCAACCCGGCAGAGAACCGTTAGTGTAATAATTTGTCTGAGGATAGGGACCGACATTATCTTCTGTGATGACGTATGCCCAGCCGTACTCGGTATTATTTTCAGAAACAGCGAATTTTACAGAAGGTTTTACATAAACCATGCTGCCTGTTACTGATAATTCATCGATTGTAAGCTCAGCTAAAGCCGGTACCGATGCTTCACGGAGGAAATTTTCTTCCAATTCATTGAATTCCGGGTCGCCGCTTATTACTCTGTCTACTGTACAGTAAGGATAGCCTACTATAGCTATATAACGGTTTAGGTAGGGCTGATAAGCTTCTATTGCCATAGGATCACTACTATGGGCTGCTATACCGATGAACTTCTCCGGATATTTCGCTGCCATTTCTCTCATTCCTACCATTCCTCGCGGACAGTTGCCGCACCATGTACCGGTACCCTCTTCAACTACGATGTTACGTTCGTAACCGGCATCTTCGGGTAGACAGAGAATCGAGGCTGAAACCATATTATTTGTGTAGTCAGCATCTTGTCTACCGTTGACGGTCAGTATTTCCACGTCAAGCATTACATTTCCGGCAAGCGGCGAAGTGATGTTTTCTATTGTAACAGACTCCTTTTCACCTGCTGCAATAGACAGACCATTTATTGTCACAGTGTTACTTTCTGCTCCGGCGAAGGCATACTTTACTTCAAGTTCATTGACTTCTGCAGAAGCTGCGTTACTTACAGAAAGAGTAATGTCAGCTGCTTCACCGAGACGTATCATACGTGGTGCATCAATGCTATTTATTACGATATCATCGCTTGGAAGATTGTCACCTGCGATACGAAGACGTATACAGTTTGCTCCGGCTGTTGAGCAGTTATTCCAATATCCATAATAAGGTTCTTCAGGATCAAAACCTTCCATCCATGATGTGGCGAGATTATCGTTAGTTACATTATCAGATACAAGAGGACGGTTATTGTCATTATCATTTAGATAGCCCCAGCCTACATAGAACGGAGAATCAGCCTCAATGAGATAAGGCTCAGGCAATTCAAATTCTACCCATTCCCATTCTTCACCGGGGAAAGGGGTATTCTTCATGTTTATAAAGGGCTCTTCAGTGTAAAGAGTTACAGAACCCCATTCATTAGGTACTTCATTACCTTTAGCCATGAAAATATCAATGAGCGGTGTCTCTTCGTAATATCCTTTACAGATAATAATTGATGTTACATAGCACCCCTTAAACTTATTAGTCAGAGACGTAGGGAAACCTATAGCCGAATTACAATACCAGCCAGTCGGGAACGGTGCATCTTCGTATGCTTCCTCACACCATCCCCATACGAGAGACGGCTGTGATACATCAGGTGCTTTGATAAGGTTAGCAGTAGTAGGAGACACCTTAGTGTCGCGTACATGGGCATCGGTAGTCGGACTCCATAGTCTGTCGGAGTGGTCAGAGAAATTCTGACGTTCAGTGCCGGCCGCAGATGTTACGATCGGTGTGAAAGCTGCCGATATGGCAAAAAGAAGTGAAAGAGTCTTCATATAATATTGTTGAGAATTAATTATGCCCAAAATTAGTCTGACAAAACGAATAGACCAAGAAAAACGATACGTTACAAATGCTTAAAGGGTATTTGCGTATTACTGCAAAACTACGCATACTATTTAATAATTTGATTTATAATAAATTATATTAAATAT
>CAMWKC010000320.1 GCA_947174735.1 uncultured Porphyromonadaceae bacterium | reverse complement strand
CTATTTTGACCCTTGAATTAACCAAATCTTATTTAAATTTCATGCGCTAGCCCTGAACAACAGTATGAAAAAGTTGTGTAAAAGCGGATAAAACGTTAATTTTGCTGTTGTCTTATCATCCTTTGCCTTTCAGCAGGCAGGCGCAATGGGATTTAGGTAGTCATCAGGAGAGAAAAACATATACAAAGACATAAAAAGAGTGTTATGAATAAAATCAAATCTATAGGTATTCTGACTTCGGGTGGTGATGCACCGGGTATGAATGCTGCCATACGTGCGGTGACACGTGCCGGTATATTCGCCGGGTTCAAAGTGTACGGTATTTATCGTGGCTATAAGGGTATGATAACTGACGAAATCGAGGAATTTTCGACTCAGAACGTATCAAATATCATACAGCGCGGCGGTACCATACTAAAGACTGCCCGCTGTAAGGAATTTCAGACTCCCGAGGGTCGTCAGTGTGCATACGATGTGCTACGGCGTCATGAAATCGATGCTGTTATTGTGATAGGCGGTGACGGTTCGCTGACCGGTGCACGTATTTTCGCCAGCGAGTTTAATTTTCCAATGATAGGTTTGCCCGGCACTATTGATAACGATCTGTACGGCACGGATTCAACTATAGGTTACGACACTGCTCTTAATACAATTATGGAGTGTGTCGACAAGATACGCGATACAGCTACTTCGCATGAACGTCTGTTCTTTATCGAGGTCATGGGGCGTGATGCAGGTTTTCTCGCTCTCAACGGTGCTATCGCTGCCGGTGCCGAGGCTGCCATTATACCGGAGATTTCGACTCAGGTAGACCAGCTTGATGAACTTATAGCACAGGGCTTCCGTAAGTCTAAAAACTCATCAATAGTGCTTGTTGCCGAATCTCCTGTTACAGGCGGAGCTATGGGTCTGGCTCAGCGTGTCAAAGAAGAATATCCCGATTATGATGTTCGTGTCACCATTCTGGGTCACCTACAGCGTGGCGGTTCGCCGACAGCCTTCGATCGTATTCTTGCTTCCCGTATGGGGGCTGCCGCTATCGACGCACTTCTTGATGACCAACGCAGCGTAATGATAGGTATTAAGAATGACGAGATAGTCTATGTACCTTTCACACGTGCAATCAAGAACGACAAACCCATCAACCGCGACCTTTTGGCAACTCTACGCCGCCTCTCCATCTGATATGTAATGATAATAAAATATAGTTCCGTAGTCTTAAAAAACAGACTACGGAGCTATTTTTATATCCAACTGTCGGTTTCTTCAATCAGTCGGTCGAGCTGTGAAAGGGCATATAGTGGACATACTGTTACATTACGCACTGTGTTACCAGCTTCAGCATCGATATAAGTAAGAGAGGCGAAATTTTCAAGGGAGGAGCGTACACCGAAATTCAGTTGCTTTTCACGCATAAAAATCCACATACTTTTCATACCTCCCCGTGCTCCGGCTTTTATCTCTATAGGCACTATATTTCCATGATAAGTTGAAAGATAATCTATCTCTGCCTGCGCATTACGGTTGGCACGGGCCCAATAGAACATTTCTTGCCGTATGTCAGGCGAACGATAACGTCTGAGTTCCAAGCCGGCAGTCATTTCTGCCATAGGACCTTTATTAACTAAATCAGCTGCGGTTGAAGTCAGAATATGCGTAGCCATTTCACGTCCTTTGTCCATAGTTAGACTAAGGATTCTTAACATTATTCCCTGGTCGAGAATAAGCATCTTACGGAAAGAGTGATTACTTTCACTGCCTAAAGGTAAGCCATTGGCAGACGAAAGAGTCACTGGTATTATAAGACCTGCCAATATGAGCATTTCAACAGCACGTTTTATTTCTTCGGTACGATAACCTCCTCCTACATCAGCATAAGAAAATTTATGTGTTACCTGCACAGCAGCACTATGTAAGGTTAGTCGGAGCAAAATAGGGTCCACATGCCGATTATATTTCGGAAAGTCATCTTCATAACTTATCAGTATGTCATTATGTACTTCCTGACATTGTAGATAGTCGTGAGTGTCTACCCAACGCTGTACAGCTTCAGGCATACCTCCTACCATAAGATAAGTTCTGAATAGTTCTGTTAATTTGTTATGTAGTAAGTCAGGCAGGGGTGAGGCTGGTGTGGAATTATTACGGATCTGCATTAGTAATTGTTCGTTGTTAGCCTCCAGAAATTCATCGAATGTCATAGGATACATAAACATAGAGTGTATTCGTCCAACCCCGAATGTCGGAATTTGCTGTAAGGCCAGTTCCAGCAAGGATCCTGCTGCTATTACATGTAGCGCAGGTCTGTCTTCCTTAAAAAAACGCAGTGCCATTATTGCCTTTGGGCATGCTTGTATCTCATCGAGAAAAAGCAGTGTATTTCCATCTTCTATCGGAAGGCCGCATATAGCCGCCATCTGAGGAATTATACGTTCCACATCAAGGTTTGTCTCGAAAAGAGCCATATACTCCGGATTACGCTCAAAATTTATTTCAACAAAATAGCGGAATTTACGTCCGAGTTCACGCACGGCCGTTGATTTGCCCACCTGACGTGCTCCGCGCAATAATAACGGCTTATGTCGCTCAGATATAGCCCATAGATTTAGATAAGTATCTATCAAGCGTTTAAGGTATGATGCCATTGAAGTGTGTAAAGAAAGTCATATAATAAGTAGTCACAAAAGTAATAATAAGAAATATACTTTACAAAGATGTAGGTAAAAATCCAAACAATTAAAACGATTAAATATGTAAAAATACAAACAATTAAATTGGTAAAATACGTAAAAATCCAAAGACTTCGCTTTGTAAAGAATAGGGGAAAATACAAAAAGAGGACATGTCCTCACGGATATATCCTCTTTGAGAAGTTGTTATGTGCTATAATTGATTTTATGTGGGCGAAGATGGATTCGAACCACCGAAGGTATCAACCAGCAGATTTACAGTCTGCCCCATTTGGCCACTCTGGTATTCGCCCTTGCTATTCGATATAGGGATATTATCCATTTCCGAATTGCGTTACAAAGTTAGCACTTTTTTCTGAAAGTACAAAATTTTTTTCAGAAAATATACGATAATTTTACAG
>CAMWKC010000319.1 GCA_947174735.1 uncultured Porphyromonadaceae bacterium | reverse complement strand
GGCTTGGTCATTACGACGTTACCTACGAAATCGGTTTTGCAGGGTATATTGTGACGTTCGGCCCAGTCGACAAGAAATTTCAGCATCTTATCAAGATGATGTGTCGGACGCGGCACTTTGGTTATCTCATCGAAGCACTCCCAGAGCAGCTTCGGCTGGAGGTCTCTTATTGTCATTGCGTGAGTATGTAAATACTATGGTATTATAATTAAAGGTATATGGTGATAAGGTCAGAGGTCGAGTGGCTGAGCCGCAAACTTCTTGTAGGCAGCCGCCATCTTGGTATGATAACCACGTCGGGCATAACTCGCTCCGTTGTACTTACGTGCGAACCCGGCCCAGTTCTTTTTCTTAAGATCGGTTAACATACCGGCATTGGTGATGAAGGCTGCAAACAGTTCAAGCTGTTCAAGCTCGGAGTAGGACATAAGATGCACAAACTCGTCGACATCATTACAGCCGCACAGCTTGTAATTGAAGCCGCCGATCTGGAACATACCCCAGAACGTACCCATGTTGGCAGCACGTGCGTCAGTCTTACGGGCATTTATAAGCTGTGTCCACTGACGCAGTCCGTATCCGCTCAGACCTTCTGGCACAGACTGGCCTTTAACCCCCTTCGACTGCGAACGATACTTATTGTACATCGTCTTGTCGAAGTTGATGACTGGCACACCGGGAGCCCAGAAGCCTTTCATTTCAGCACCGGCTTCAATCTCCACGACAGCCTTTATAGCTGCTACTTCAACACCGAGTTCATCGGCTACGAGCTTAAAATCGGTGTCGGTCAGTTCGGAATAACGGGTATTGGCATCGGCTTCGGGCACAGAGTCTATACGTACATGGTCGAGTACGGCGACTATGTCACTTGCCTGCGGAGTGCGTGCGGTCTCGCTGGCACAGGCCAGGAGCACCACAGCACCGAGTCCACTCAGCATCAGGGCGCGTACGCGCCTGAGGCACCTCATGACTGGGCCGATTGGGCCACTTTCTCAAGCACGCGGCTCAGATGACGCCAGAATTTCTCTACTGTCGGTATGAGCAGCTTCTCGTCGGGCGAGTGAACACCGGTCATGGTAGGACCGAAGCTCACCATATCAAGATGAGGATATTTAGCAAGGAACAGACCGCATTCCAGACCGGCATGTATGGCCTTGATAGCGGGTTTCACGCCGAACAGCTCTTCGTAAGCCTCGGCGCTGAGACGCATTATAGGCGACTTCATATTAGGAGCCCAGCCTGGATAGCCGTCGCTGTGCGACACCTCGGCACCGGCAAGCTGGAAATGTGCCTCTACCTGACCGGCTATATCGTTCTTACGGCTCTCTACCGACGAACGCTGTGAGGTAGTGACTTTGATTTTATTGTCGTCAAGCATCTTGACAGCGGCGAGATTAGTCGAAGTCTCAACCAGATTCTCAAGGTCGCGGCTCATCGAGATAACACCGTGAGGTGCGCTGTAGAGAGCACGTATCAGAGCAAGCGAAGTCTTGGAGTCTATACAGTATTCCGGACGCTCAACCTCCTCGATAGTGAGATTCATGCTGGGTTCCACACCGTCATACTCCTTACGGATTTCGGCAGCATACTTATTGAGATGACGTATAACTTCTTCGCGGTGATCGCTCAGTATGCCGAATACGGCGTGAGCCTCACGCGGTATGGCGTTACGCAGATTGCCGCCGTCGAAGGTGCTTACCTCTATATCCCAGCGCTGAGAGCACTCCCAGATAAAACGTGCTATAACCTTATTGGCGTTGGCACGGCCCAGATGTATATCACCGCCGCTGTGACCGCCTAATAAGCCTGTCACACTGACACGCAGATACTTGAAATTCTCCGGAGCGAAGCTGCGGTTGTATGTGAAGATAGCTGTCGTATCAATACCGCCTGCACAACCTACGAATATCTCGCCGTCATCTTCCGAATCAAGATTGAGCAGCATTGTGCCGCTTATCATATCCTTGCCGAGATTCTGGGCACCTTCGAGACCGATTTCCTCGTTGACAGTGAACAGAGCCTCTACCGGACCGTGCTCCAGCGTGTCATCTATCATAACAGCCATGGCGGCAGCCATACCTATACCGTTGTCAGCACCAAGAGTAGTACCGCGGGCTTTCACCCACTCACCGTCCACATAAGTGTCGATAGGATCTTTGAGGAAGTCATGCTTGGTGTCGTTGTTTTTCTCAGCTACCATATCCATGTGCGACTGCAGCACTACTGTAGGAGCGTTCTCATGGCCTTTGGTAGCCGGTTTGCGCATTACAACGTTGCCGGTCTTGTCGGTTTTTGCCTCGATGCCGTGCTTCTTGGCGAAGTCCAGCAGGAAAGTACGTATCTGTTCCTCATGGGTAGAGGGACGCGGCACCTTTGTTATCTCATCAAAGCATTGCCAGATAAGTTCCGGCTTAAGGTCTTTTACTTCCATTGTCGTCAGGTTTATGTGTTTTGTATGGTATTATTTCTTCACCTTGTTATAGCGGGCGTTGAGGCCTTCTATCACCTCATCGGTAATGTCGAGAGCCGGGTCGATGTAGAGAGTGGCTGCCTTCTGGAATATGGCATCATAACCGTGACTGCGGTTATACTCCTTTATAAAAGCATAAACCGAATCATTTACAGCCTGCTGAGCCTTCATAGCAGAGTTCTGGAAATCATTCTGCAGCGAAGCCATCTCACGTTCGGCCGCGCTCTGTGCGTTGACGAAACGCTGCTGGTCCTGGTTATACGACTCTTCGCTGAGATAACCGTTATTCTGCAGTTTGTTCTGAATCGAAGTAGCCTGCGATTGCAGTGAGTTCTGGTGCTTCTTAGCTTTTGACTCCATGTTGTTCTGCAGGCGCAGCATCTCCTCGTTGTAGTCCTTGGCCAGATTATACTTGCTCAGTACCGAGTCGACATCGACATAACGGTAGTTGGGCAGTTCATGCTTCTTAGTCTCTGTAACGGCTTTCTTAGGGGCCTCCGGCTTATCAGCCGGTTTCTCTTGGTTGCCGCAGGCAGTGGCTGCGACGGCCAGCAGCGCCAGGGCTGCCAGGTGGAAGATTTTCTTCATTATATTGTTAGGCTAAAATTTTCGTCTCAGGGGGTGAAGGCAG
>CAMWKC010000318.1 GCA_947174735.1 uncultured Porphyromonadaceae bacterium | reverse complement strand
GACTGTGCCGGTTGGCACAGTCTCTCTTTTGCATATTCAAAAAAGGCAGAGACGAAAGCGGCCTCTGCTATCGTATCCCCGTGGGGAGTCGAACCCCAATCGTCGGAACCGGAATCCGATATTCTATCCATTGAACTATGGGAACTTCAGATGTGACTAAGTCTGCCAGCTTAATTGATAAGAGCAGTTTGCACCTGCAAAGTTAATGCTTTTTTGGAGTTTTCTTATTATCTTTGGGAAAAATTTCAAGTATTATGAATGTTAAAATCGAACCTCAGTGGCATGAAGCCTTACGCGAAGAGTTCGACAAACCTTACTTCAAGGCTCTGACTGACCGTGTACGTGCTGATTACACTGACCCAGCAGTGCGTGTCTATCCGCCGGCACGAGATATATTCGCGGCTTTTGACCGCTCACCTTTTGATACAACAAAAGTAGTCATTATAGGCCAGGATCCATATCATGGTCCCGGTCAGGCAAACGGTCTCTGTTTCTCAGTAGCACCGGGTGTACAAATGCCACCCTCACTGGTCAATATTTTCAAGGAGGTATCAGCTGATACCGGCGCACCTATGCCTGCTAACGGCGACCTTTCACGCTGGGCGGACCAAGGAGTACTGCTGCTCAATTCATCACTCACTGTACGCGAACATCAACCAAAATCACATTCCGGACTCGGTTGGGAAACCTTTACCGATGCCGCCGTCCGTGCCTTAGCCGAACAGAAGGAGAACCTCGTATTTATGCTTTGGGGCAGTGATGCCATACGTAAGGGTGCTCAAATAGACCGTTCACGTCATCTTGTGCTGACTTCACCTCATCCCTCACCTCTTTCGGCCCATCGCGGCTTCTTCGGCAACCACCACTTCAGCCAAGCCAACGCTTACCTGCAGGCCCACGGGCAGACGCCTATCGTGTGGTAAGTCGAATAAGATTTATAATTCTGATAAATCTGATAACTCTGATAATTCCGATAACTACTCGGATAAGTCTGATAACTCGGATAATTCTGATAATTCTGATAACTCGGATAAGTCCGATAACTCCGATAATTCTGATAACTCGGATAAGTCCGATAATTCTGATAACTCGGATAATTCTGATAATTCTGATAACTCGGATAAGTCCGATAAGCCCTATCATTATGCAACAACTACCCCAACGTATAGCCCGCACCAAGGACCTGCGTGCCAAGGGCTACAACTGCTCCCAGTGCGTATTCATGGTCTTCGATGACATAACCGGCCTTGACCCGGCCACCTCAGCCCGTCTCACTGCAGCCCTCGGCAGCGGTGTCGGCGGCACCCGCGAAATCTGCGGTGTGGCTAACGCTATGGCACTCGTCGAAGGTATGACCGGCGGCGATGCACCCTCCGATAAGGTGGAGGCAATGGCCCGTGCAAAAAAAGTAATAACCCGCTTCGCGGACGCTAACGGCGGTTGTCTGCGCTGTTGCGACCTTAAGCGTCCCGACGCACCGAAAAGCTGTAACCAGCTCATATTAGAAGGCGTCGAAATGCTGCACGAAGCCATTAAAGAGCGTCAACCCGAATGAGCAGATGCCGACTCTCAACGCTGTGGCTGCGCATCTTGATTCTATTCTGTCTATTCGCACTGCCGGGACACACCACAGCTGCCACTGACACAGCCACACGAGTTTTTGACCCCGCTTTCCGTACACTGAGGATAGAGTCATCGTTAGGTTTCACACAGGCCCCTGTAATACGCCTTAACAGTGGAGACCGGGTTATCATATCGTTTGACGAAATAGGCGACGATTTTTCACAGTTACAGTATTCCTTGCTACACTGTAACGCCGACTGGCAACCCTCCCGCTTGCTTGAATCAGAATATCTTGACGGCTTCAACGTAGCAGATGTGGACGATTATGCCTTTTCGACCAATACCTTCATACACTACGTAAACTACCGCATCGAACTACCCAATGAGTATATGCAGCCCTTAGTATCGGGCAATTATCTGCTGCGTGTCTACGACCGTGACGAACCTGAGAATATACTGTTACAGGCACGTTTCGCTGTCTCGGAAGCCCGCACAGGAATAGCCGGCGAAGCATCGGGACGTACCGATCGCGGTCATAACACAGAATGGCAACAGCTCGAATTTCTGGTCAATACATCTGATATTAATATCAGTAATCCCTTCCAAGACCTGTTGGTAACTGTCACTCAGAATAATACCCCTGTCACCACACGTACTATCACACACCCGCTGCGTGTCGAAGGCTCCAACGTAATATTCGCTCACGCACCCGAACTGATTTTCGAAGCAGGCAACGAATTCAGACGTTTCGAGACCATACGTGCTACCTACCCGGGTATGCATGTCGACTCAATGCGCTACGGAGGCTCAAATTATCATGCTTATCTGATGCACGATACTCCCCGTGTATGGAAAGATTATAAGTATGACGAGACACAACGCGGACGTTTTAAGATACGTGAATACAATTCTACCGACTCCGACCTCGGAGCTGACTACGTGACAGTACATTTTACTCTCGAGACCCCGGAGATACCGGGAGCCCGTGTATATGTGGATGGTGATATGAGCTATCATCTGACTGATGAAGCTTATCGTATGGATTATGATCATACCACAGGCGCCTATACTCTACAGTTACCGCTGAAACAGGGCTCCTACAATTACCGTTACGTCATCGTACCTCCCGGAGAGAAACAGCCTACTCCGGCTCCGATAGAAGGAAATCACTTCGAGACTCTTAACGAATACCTTATACAGGTCTACTATCGTCCCCCCGGTGCCCGTGCTGACCGCCTGATAGGACACGCCCAGATGCTGGCCACTCCATAACGGAAGTTAAAGACTAAACAAGTTTATGTTACAGATTCAGGATACACTTGTCTCTCTCGACCTCATAGAAGAATTTTTCTGCTGCGACCTTGACCGCTGCCTCGGCGAGTGCTGCATCGAAGGTGATGCCGGCGCACCGGTCACTGCTGAAGAAGTGGAAAAGCTACGTGAGAATATGCACTTAATCCGTCCGTTGCTCACACCGGCGGCACAACGTGTCATAGATGAACAAGGACCGGCTTACGTGGACTCCGAAGGTGACCTTGTTACCTCGATAGTAGACGGACG
>CAMWKC010000317.1 GCA_947174735.1 uncultured Porphyromonadaceae bacterium | reverse complement strand
GAAAAAATTTCTTTATCTTGCCGGTGTAAGATTCTCAGGATTTTTATCTATATTTACAGTGAATTAGGACAAACCGTCAAAATCCTTTTTCGCTATTTTTGAATATCCGCTAATTACTCTAAACTCTATCCAATACCGAACCATGGGCCAGACTCTTAAACGTATGACTGTAGAATCGCCTGTAGGCGATATCGAAGTGTTTACACTGACTAATAAAAAGGGGGCAACAGTGACTTTATCCTCACTTGGCGCAGGGATTATATCCGTGCGTGTACCTGATCGTGAAGGGCACCTCGATGAGGTAAGTCTTACGTATGCTTCGCCGGTTGACTTCATAAACGACGCTCCGGCTTCGGGAAAGACTCTCGGACGTTATGCCGGACGTATAGCCGACGCAAAGTTCCGTATTGAAAGCCGTACTGTACAACTTACGCCAAATGATGGTCCTAATATTCTGAACGGCGGTGCAAAAGGTTTTCATGATTATCTGTGGCAGGTAAAGAGTGCCGGTAACAGCGAGGTGATATTCAGTCGAATTTCAGAAGATGGTGAAGATGGCTTCCCTGGCCGTCTGGCAATCGAAGTGCGTTATCGCTGGGACAGTAAGTGTCGTTTATCAATCACCTATGAAGCCCATACCGATAAAGCTACAGTAGTTAATCTTACAAATAACTGCTATTGGAATCTACGGGGTGCATCTTCCGGAAGTCGAGGAATGCTGGAACAGGAACTCACCATAAAAGCTGTCCTATACCTCCCCTGCAATCAGCAGCTAATACCGCTCGGTCCGATGGAACGTGTTATGGGTACTCCTATGGACTTTCTAAAACCCAAACCTATAGGTCAGGACATAGACAGTAAGTTTGATGTACTGACAATTGATAACGGTTATAATACCCCCTTTATGCTTGACCGCTGGTGGCCCGGTACATTCATCGAGGAAGCCGTCCGCCTCTACGATCCGGTCAGCGGCCGCTGTCTGACTATTGGTACTGATCAACCCTCGGCTCTTCTCTACACCGGTAATCATCTCGAAGCCGCTCCGCCTGCACCTGATGGTACTCCACGGCATAATCATGACTTTGTCTCTATTGATATGCAGGGTGTACCTGATGCTCCTAATCGGCCGCACTTCCCTCACCAGTCACTTTACGCCGAAGATGATGTTTACCGACGTCGTATCGTCTACGCTTTTTCGGTGCGCTAAGGAACTGTATTAAAATGAGGCTGTGTCAAAATGCATTTTGACACAGCCTCATTTTAATACAGTAAATCAAATCAGATTTTATCTTTATTTTTCCTCGGGAAGATGAGGACCTGCTACTACAAGAGCCTTACCTGCTTCATTCCACTCGAACTTCTTGAAATTCTTGATGAACATGGCAGCTAACTTCTCAGCTTTGGCAGTCCACTCAGCGGGATCAGCATAAGTGTCGCGAGGATCAAGAATCTTCGGATCTACACCGGGCAGTTCGGTAGGAACTGTGAAGTCGAAGATAGGAATCTGCTTGGTAGGAGCCTTCAGAATCGAGCCGTCGAGGATAGCGTCGATGATACCACGGGTATCACGGATTGAGATACGCTTGCCTGTACCGTTCCAGCCTGTGTTGACCAGATAAGCTTTGGCGCCGCTCTTCTGCATCTTCTTAACCAGCTCTTCAGCATACTTAGTGGGGTGCAGCTCAAGGAATGCCTGACCGAAGCAAGCCGAGAATGTCGGAGTCGGTTCTGTGATACCGCGCTCTGTACCGGCGAGCTTAGAAGTAAAGCCGGACAGGAAGTAATACTTGGTCTGCTCATCGGTCAGTATAGATACCGGAGGCAGAACACCGAAGGCGTCAGCCGACAGGAAGATAACATTCTTAGCGTCGGGACCGGCCGATACAGGAGCTACGATGCTCTCGATATGGTTGATAGGATAAGATACACGGGTATTCTCGGTTACGCTCTTGTCGGCGAAATCAATCTTACCGTTCTCGTCTACAGTAACGTTCTCAAGAAGAGCATTACGACGGATAGCGTTATAGATGTCAGGCTCGCTGTCCTTGTCAAGATTGATAACCTTGGCATAGCAACCGCCTTCATAGTTGAACACGCCGTTGTCATCCCAGCCGTGCTCGTCGTCACCGATAAGCAGACGCTTCGGGTCGGTAGAAAGGGTAGTCTTACCTGTACCTGACAGACCGAAGAAGATAGCTGTGTTCTTGCCTTCCTTGTCAGTGTTGGCAGAGCAGTGCATCGAAGCGATACCCTGCTGAGGCAAATAGTAGTTCATCATTGAGAACATACCTTTCTTCATCTCACCGCCATACCAGGTATTGATGATTACCTGCTCTCTTGAAGTAGTATTGAATACCACTGCGGTCTCAGAGTTAAGACCGAGTTCCTTATAGTTTTCAACCTTAGCCTTCGAAGCATTGTAAACTACGAAGTCAGGCTTGAAGTCTTTCAGTTCCTCCTCAGTGGGAGCTATAAACATATTAGTCACGAAGTGAGCCTGCCATGCTACTTCCATGATAAAACGCACAGCCATACGGGTGTCTTTGTTGGCGCCGCAGAAACGATCAACAACATAGAGTTTCTTACCCGAAAGTTCCTTGACAGCTATTTCCTTAACAGCATCCCAGGTCTTTTCAGTCACAGGCTTGTTATCGTTGGGATATTCTTCAGTTGTCCACCAAACTTTATCTTTCGAGTTGTCGTCGAGTACGATGAACTTGTCCTTAGGAGAACGGCCGGTATATACGCCGGTCATAACGTTGACAGCGCCGAGCTCTGTCACAACACCTTTCTCGAAACCTTCGAGCGAAGGGTCAGTTTCTGCTTTGAACAACTCCTCGTAGGTAGGGTTATAAATCACCTCCTTGACATCTTTGATACCATACTGAGCCAAATCGATTGTTGCCATAGTTAAATTTAATATGTTTTTTATTGTGTTATATACGGTTCATAGGGTTGCTATCGCAAACCTTTACCTGTAGAACAAACTTTCTGCCTATTTCAGCTACAAATTTAACAATTATTTTTGAGATTAGGGTATTTATGTATGAAGTTCCCCTATTTCCTTACCTTAATTAACCTATGTTAGGTTTTTAAATATATATATTTACATATATTTTTCACGAAGGGTCTCATTATGTAGTTC
>CAMWKC010000316.1 GCA_947174735.1 uncultured Porphyromonadaceae bacterium | reverse complement strand
GCTGAATGGTGTGGTCTGGACGCCGCCGGTAGTGTTGACTGTCTTTGACTCACTGTTCTGCTGACTCAGCAAGCCGGTCAGTGTCAGCTTACCGAACTGCAATTTAGCCTTGGCACCGAACAGAGCTGTACCGCCGCGTATCAGACTTGACCCCGTAGTCATGGCTACGTTACCGGCTTCGATATTCTTGATGATTTCATCCTCCTTACCCTCATAGCTGAGCTTAAGGTTCTTGGAGTCAAAATCGAATGTAGCATCGGTATTGTAAGTCATGTTGAACTTCAGCTTGTCACCCACCGAAGCACCGATTGTAGCCTGTATCTTCTCATCAAAGTCAAAGAAGGTCTTACGACGTGAACGTAGAGAAAGAGCCGGATTGTCGGTCTTATTACTCTTTATACCCATGGTGAGCTGTACAGAGCCTTGTGTGGTGAGACGTACACCGCCGGGACCGAATACCTTTTCAAGAGGGCCGAGAGCGAAATTCATGTCAAGAATATTAAAGGCCTCTTTGTCTTTATTCTCAAAGGTCTCGGAATTCTTGTCATGAAAATAACCGAACATCTCACGTCGTGTCACCATAGCGTTATATTCGGCAGCGGTCATCATGTAAGGTGTCACTATATCACGGTCACCCAGGCGTGTGTGCAATACAAACATACCGGTAGCCGGATCATAGATAGCTTCGGTCTTGATATTTGACGGGTCACGCAGGTCGGCGGCATATTCACGCCCTGCATAATCTGCAAGTCCGCGCGGCAATGTTGGCGACACAGGTGCCGGCAATACGATGCTGTCAGGTATGTATGTTCCGGGAAGGTATTATGACTCGGGGGGTGGCTGGTGAGCCTGTATCTCCGACTTGCGGTACTGCCCCACCGACATACCCCATGCCACCGGCAACACAAGGGAAGCCAGTGTCACTATCCGTACATGGTTAGGTCTTAGTGGTAAGTATTTGTTCATCAGAGCATCTTAAGGGCCTGTTTGATAGCCTTCTCTGTGCTCACTGTGGGATCGTCGGCAAATATCTTCTTCAGCGCCTTCTGGCTCTGCTGGGCTGTGTAACCTAACATTACCAGCGCTGCCAGAGAATCGTCGTAGGTTTCGTTCCCCACAGGGGCACTCTCTGTTAACGATAATGCATCTGTTTTTATTTTATCTTTCAGGTCTACTATAATGCGTTGTGCAGTTCGGCCTCCGATACCTTTGACAGCTTTCAGCATTCTGTCGTCACCTGAAGCGATAGCCTGCTCCAGTTCACTATCACGTATGGCAGACAATATCAATCGCGCTGTATTGGGGCCCACACCGCTAACTCCTATCAGTAACCTGAACAGCTCCCGGGTATGTTTGCTCAGAAATCCATAAAGTATATGGGCATCTTCGCGTATAGACTCATGAACATATAACTGCGCCTCACTCTTGCCGAGTAACGCACTGTAATCAATAAGCGTTATGTTCAGATCATAACCTACTCCGTGAGCCTCAAGCACAGCATTGGTAGCATTCAGCTCGGATAAGGTTCCTTTGATGTAATCTATCATGTCGGTCTTTTCTATCTATTGTCAGGTGATACTGCCGGGATTTTTCTCACCGGCAACACACTCTAACATGCATTGATACACAGCTACATCATAATAGCGGCCTGCTGCGCGTTTCCAGTCGCGCAGAGTAGCCGTGTGGATGTAACCTGATGTTTCGAACAGACGGCGGCTACCTACATTGTCGGCCAGCACAAGAGCATTAAGCTGATGCAGACAGAGTATATCACGGGCATATATCTCAATCAGCCTCAGCATCTCACGGCCGTAACCTTGCCGACGTACAGTAGAATCGACATATATGCCGGTCATGGCACTACGGTCTATAGGCGAGATACGGTACATATCGACTATGCCTATTGTACGCCCTGTGGCTGTCTCCTCAGCCATAAGACGCAACTGACCTGAACGTATGGGATCGGCATCGTAAGTTTCGGCATAATCACGCAACACATGTGCCGACATCGGAGCCGTTATGTCGCTGCCTATCCATTGCGAAGGGTCATTTTCTACTCCATACATATAGCAGGCATCTGCAGGCTCGACAGCCCGGAGCCTCAGTCGTTCCCCACGCAGATAATTTCTGTCTGTCATTGGTCATGAAAAGTTGTGCTGAACAGCACTCTATTCTGTAGCGAGCGGCCTAAAGTAAGCTCATCAGTGTACTCCAGTTCGTTACCTATACTCAGGCCGCGTGCTAACATTGTGACTTTTACGGGCAAATGTTCCAGTTTACGGTATATATAGAAGTTAGTCGTATCACCCTCAATAGTAGGATTAAGAGCTAATATTACCTCTTCAATACCGTCACGTTCGACACGACGGACCAGACTCTCTATCTCAAGATCAGAAGGTCCTATACCGTCGATAGGAGATATGACACCACCTATTACATGATAGAGTCCGCGATGCTGATGAGTAGCTTCGAGGGTTATTACATCTTTGATAGTCTCAACTACACATACTGTTTTATGGTCACGTCTTGTATCACTGCATATCGGACACACCGGCTGCTCGCTAATATTATGACACTGCTGACAATAAGTTATATGCTGGCGCATATCGATGAGAGCTTGCCCTATCTCAGTAGCCACATTACCCTCCTGACGTAACAGATGCAAGGCTAACCTTAAGGCTGTCTTACGCCCTATACCCGGTAGTTTGGAGAGTTGTGACACAGCATTGTCAAGCAGAGGTGAATTAAATGTCTCGTACATCGGCTATGTGTTTTTCTCTTAGTTGAACATCGGATTCTCAGGCACACTAAGCCATGCACGGTACGGCTCTCCGAGAACGCTGACCTCGCGCCTCCAGTAAGCATCTCCTTCGCCTTCAAGCAGACGACTACCGACATCAGGCCGCGTCACAGCCCATGACTTACGGGCTATCTCGCTTTCAAGTTGTCCGTCAGTCCAACCGCTATAACCTAAAAAGAAGCGTACCTTTCCGTCAGTATCAAGATTACGGTTTATATACTCCATTATCTTTTCTGTCTCGCCTCCCACGTATACGCCGGGACACACCTCTGCCGACGAACCGAAAGCATCGCCCAAAGTATGTAGCATAAAAAGACGCTGCCGATCAACAGGGCCGCCCTGATACACCTT
>CAMWKC010000315.1 GCA_947174735.1 uncultured Porphyromonadaceae bacterium | reverse complement strand
CCATAACATCACTTAAACCTACAACGCGATGAAGATCTCACACATCGAACACATCGGTATCGCTGTCCCCAATCTGGAGGAGGCCATCAAGTATTACGAGAACGTACTCGGTCTGAAGTGCTACAAGCAGGAAGTCGTAGCCGACCAGAAAGTAACTACTGCTTTCTTTAAGGTAGGTGATACTAAAATCGAGCTTCTCGAAGCTACTTCACCTGACAGCACAATCGCTAAGTTCATTGAGAAAAACGGTGGTCGCGGCGGTATGCACCACATGGCTTTCGCTGTTGAGGACGGTGTAGCCGAAGCTCTCGCAGAAGTTCAGGAAAAGGGTGTCAAAGTTATTGACAAAGCTCCCCGTAAAGGTGCCGACGGCCTTAATATCGCCTTCCTGCATCCCAAGTCGACTGAAGCTGTACTCACCGAACTCTGCGAAGACCCCAACAAGTAATACCATAATATACAACACAAAAAGCTAACTAAGCTATGACCAACCAACAGGCAAAAATACAGGAACTCATCGAAAAACGTGTTCAGGCACGTCTCGGCGGCGGTGAGAAAGCTATCGAAAAGCAGCATCAGCGCGGCAAATACACTGCCCGTGAGCGTATCGCACAGCTTCTTGACGAAGGTTCGTTCGAAGAACTCGACATGTTCGTCACTCACCGTTGTACCAACTTCGGTCAGGAGAAGAAGCATATTCTCGGTGACGGTGTCGTAACCGGTTTCGGTACTATCGAAGGCCGTCTGGTATATGTATTCGCTCAGGACTTCACCGTATTTGGTGGCTCTCTGTCCGAGACTATGGCCCTCAAGATCTGCAAGGTCATGGATATGGCCATGAAGATGGGTGCTCCTGTTATCGGCCTTAATGACTCGGGTGGTGCCCGTATTCAGGAAGGTATCAACGCTCTTGCCGGTTACTCTGAAATATTCCAGCGCAATATCCTTGCTTCAGGTGTAATTCCTCAGATTTCAGCTATTCTGGGTCCCTGTGCCGGCGGTGCGGTTTACAGTCCTGCCCTCACAGACTTCACCATTATGGCTAAGGGTATCTCCTACATGTTCCTTACAGGTCCGTCAGTAGTAAAGACTGTTACCGGCGAGGACGTTACACAGGAGCAGCTCGGCGGTGCTTCGGTTCATTCTACCAAGAGCGGCGTAACACACTTCGTAGCTGAAAACGGTGAAGAAGCCCTCATGATTATCCGTAAGCTTCTGAGCTATATACCCCAGAATAATCTCGAAGAGACACCTCTCATGCCCTGCGAGGATCCCATCGACCGTCTGGAGGACAAGCTTAACGAAATCATACCTGACAGCGCTAAGAAGTCGTATGACATGTATGAGGTAATCGGTGCTATCGTTGATAACAGCGAATTCCTTGAAGTACAGCCTGATTATGCTAAGAACATCATTATCGGTTTCGCACGCTTCAACGGTCAGGCCGTAGGTGTTGTAGCCAACCAGCCCAAAGTGCTCGCCGGTGTACTTGACTCTAATGCTTCACGCAAGGGTGCCCGCTTCGTACGCTTCTGCGATGCTTTCAACATTCCTCTGGTAACTCTGGTCGACGTACCAGGCTTCCTTCCCGGCACAGGTCAGGAGTATAACGGTGTCATTCTTCACGGTGCCAAGCTGCTCTATGCTTATGGTGAAGCTACTGTACCTAAGGTAACTGTAACCCTTCGTAAGAGCTACGGCGGAAGTCATATCGTGATGAGCTGCAAGCAGCTGCGCGGTGATGTCAACTATGCATGGCCTACGGCTGAAATCGCCGTTATGGGTGCAGAAGGTGCTGTAGGTGTACTCTATGCCAAACAGCTCAAAGAAGCCGAGGATCCCGCTGCTCTCCGTAAAGAAAAAGAAGAAGAATACACCAAACTCTTCGCCAATCCTTACAACGCAGCTAAGTACGGATACATCGATGATGTCATCGAACCGCGCAACACTCGTTTCCGCATAATCCGCGCTCTGCAGATGCTCGCTACCAAGAAGGTTACAAATCCGGCTAAGAAGCACGGTAACATACCTCTGTAATAACTTTGTTTGAGCTATTTATAACTCCACAGCCTTAATGAATTTTATTAATAAATACATACTGGCTGCGGTTGCTGCTACTGCTTTGCTGCCGGGGTTTGCTACTCCGGCGGCAGAGTCGGTGCAGACGCAGACCCAGATGGTAGTCGAAGAGGTAACTGCGGTCGTAGACAAAGAAAACTCGATGGCCGTCGAGTCGCCGGCTGTTCCCAGCGAGACTACCAATACAATCGAGACCAGCGAGATTGCACGCAAGATGACCCAGGCTGAAAAAGCACAGAATGCTGCTGAGAACGACTCATGGGGCGGTGCTATAACTATCATCGCAATGTGTATCGTAATCTCAGCTCTTATTATCCTCAGCCTTCTCTTCCTTGGCTTCGGCAAAATTTCACAAATGCTCCTGTCACGCAAGAAACTCGCCGCACACGGTCTCACTATAGATGATGTCGGAGATGATCACGTGCATGTCGATTCGGGTGATGTCATAGCGGCTATCGCAATGGCTCTTGCCGAACATTTCGATTCGACACATGACCTCGAGGACACAATTCTTACCATACGCCGCATGCGTAAAGCATATTCGCCTTGGAACTCAAAAATCTATAACATGCGTCTCAGCCCCGAGCTTAGAGGTCATAAGCCCGCAGGCAGCGCACTGCGCACACCTTCGCGCGAGGCCTGAGCTGACGGGTTGCCCCGTCTCAGGCTGCTTTCTCCATAAAATATTTTCATTTACCCTTTAACTTCAATGAAACAATATAAGTATAAAATCAACGGTGTCAACTTTACTGTCGGCGTCGGTGATGTAGAAGATAACAAGGTGACTGTCGAGGTTAACGGTACTCCATACACCGTAGAACTTGACAAAGCACCCAACGCCAAACTTACTGTCGGCGCCCCTGTGAAGAAGCCCGCCGCTGCTCCCCGCACCGAGACCGGTGAAAAGGTAATATCCAAACCGGCTGCAGCTCCTGCCAATGCAGCTGCTGTTAAAAGTCCGCTGCCGGGAACTATCATGAGTTTCAAGGTAAAAGTCGGTGACACTGTAGCTGCCGGTGCTACTGTATGTATTCTTGAGGCCATGAAAATGGAGAATGATATACACACTACACG
>CAMWKC010000314.1 GCA_947174735.1 uncultured Porphyromonadaceae bacterium | reverse complement strand
TTTTAACATTCTAAATAGTTATTTAAGAACTTGAAATAAGTTTAAATCACTTCATAGAATATATTTCTGTTCTAATAAGATTATGTTGTTATAAAATATAAAAGAGGAATAAAGAAATATATAGATTAAGATAAATATGGAAACAGTTACAAATATCTCAGACTCTGTCAATGTATATGGTGCCCGGGTACATAACTTAAGAAATATTGATGTTAGTATACCACATAAGTCACTTACTGTAATAACAGGATTGAGCGGTTCAGGAAAATCGTCTTTAGCCTTTGATACGATATTTGCTGAAGGTCAGAGGCGTTACATAGAAACATTTTCTGCTTATGCCCGAAATCTTCTGGGTTCTATGGAACGTCCTGATGTGGATAAAATTACCGGTCTGAGCCCTGTAATAAGTATAGAACAGAAAACGGTAAATAAAAATCCACGTAGTACTATTGGTACGACTACTGAAATCTATGACTTTTTCAGGTTATTATATGCTCGGCTTGGTGAAGCTCGTAGTTATCTATCGGGTCAACCCATGGTTAAATATACAAAAGATAAAATCGTTAGTCTAATTTCTCAGCAATATGACGGTCGTAAGATAATGGTTCTGGCGCCGCTAATTAAGAATCGTAAGGGTCATTATAAAGAACTTTTTGAGACATTACGTAAAAAAGGCTATCTTAATGTACGTGTAGACGGTAAAATAATGGAACTGATACCAGATATGAAAGTAGACCGCTACCGAAATCACTCGATAGAATTAGTTATAGACCGTCTGCGTAGTTCAAGTGATGATATACAGAGATTGAGAAATTCTGTTGAAGCTGCTTTAAAACAAGGTGACAAGCAGCTTATAGTCTATGACATCGAAAAAGATGAGATAAGATATTTCAGTCAAAGTATGATGGATCCTGTCACCGGTCTTTCTTATCCAGAAGCTGCGCCTCATAGTTTTTCTTTTAATTCACCTCAGGGTTCTTGTCGTCGCTGTAAGGGTTTAGGAACAGTAAATGTCGTAGACGTGGATAAACTTATACCTGACAGAGATAAATCGATATATGAAGGTGCCATAACTGCTTTAGGTAAGCATAAGAATTCTCTAATATTTTGGCAAATAGAAGCTATATGTCAGTTATATGACTGTAGTGTCAAAACACCGGTACGAGAACTTCCGGAAGAGTGTCTCAACGATATTCTGAATGGTACGGATGCCAGACTTGATTTAAAGAATGAAACTCTTTCGACTAATTATTTTAATGCTGGATATGAAGGAGTAGTGAAATACATAGAAATGCAGCAGGATGAAGATGCGGGTGTTGAAGCCAATAAATGGAGTGGTCAGTTTTTTTCACATAAGATATGTCCAGAGTGTAACGGTACACGGCTTAATATCATAGCACGTAATTATTTTATTGATGGTAAGAGTATTGCCGATGTAGTAAATATGGATATATGTAAGCTATACGAATGGACACAGACTTTGGAAGATAAAATAGATCCTGCGCGTGTAGTGGTAGCAGGTGAAATACTGAAGGAAATACGTTCTCGCCTTAAATTTCTACTTGATGTAGGTCTGGATTATTTGTCACTTAATCGTTCGAGTGGTTCTCTAAGTGGAGGAGAAAGTCAGCGTATACGTTTGGCCACTCAGATAGGTTCTGAATTAGTAAATGTTTTATATATACTTGATGAACCTTCGATAGGATTGCATCAGCGTGATAACGAACGACTGATAAATAGTCTTAAAACACTACGTGATAATGGAAATTCTATAATAGTAGTAGAACATGATCGTGATATAATGCTACAAGCTGATTATGTAATAGATGTAGGTCCAGGAGCAGGACGTCATGGGGGAGAAGTAGTATTTCAAGGTACTCCGAAGAATATGCTTAATACAAATACATTAACTGCATCTTATCTGAATGGTACCAAAAAAATATCAATACCTGAACAACGACGTGAAGGTAATGGTAAATATCTTACTCTTTACGGAGCTACAGGCAACAATCTTAAATCGGTAGATCTAAGATTACCGTTAGGTAGTTTTATATGTGTGACCGGTGTAAGCGGTAGTGGTAAATCTTCACTAATCAATGGTACTTTATATCCTATTTTAGCTCAACGCTTTTATAGGGCTTTGCAAGAGCCATTGCCATATAATAGTATTGAAGGACTCGAAAACATTGATAAAGTCATTACTGTAGATCAGTCGCCGCTTGGACGTTCTCCACGTTCTAATCCTGCCACCTATACCGGAGTTTTTTCTGACATACGTAAATTGTTTGTTGAACTTCCGGAATCAAGATTACGTGGTTATAAACCCGGACGATTTTCATTTAATATATCGGGTGGACGTTGTGAGACCTGTAAAGGTAACGGTTACAGAACTATAGAAATGAATTTTCTTCCTGACGTCTATGTACCATGTGAAAGCTGCCATGGTAAACGTTATAATCGCGAGACACTTGAAGTTAGATATAAAGGTAAATCAATAGCTGATGTTCTTGATATGACAGTAGATCAAGCAGTAGAATTCTTCGAGAATGTACCTTCAATATATAGAAAAATAAAAGTTCTACAGGAAATCGGATTAGGATATATAAAATTAGGCCAACCTTCGAATAGTCTGAGCGGAGGTGAGAATCAGCGTGTCAAACTGGCAACTGAACTTGCAAAGAAGGATACCGGTAAGACTCTTTATATATTAGATGAGCCCACCACAGGATTACATTTCGAGGATATACGTGTTTTACTCAGTGTAATAGAACGATTGGTAGATAAAGGTAATACTATGGTGGTTATAGAACATAATCTTGATGTGGTTAAATGTGCTGATTATATTATAGATTTAGGTCCTGAAGGCGGACGTGAAGGCGGAAAAATAGTAGCACAGGGTACTCCTGAAGAAGTGGCTTATACTGATACACCTACTGCCCACTTTTTGCAGTCAGAACTTGAAGATTAAAAAATAACGTGCTAAAACGTTAAAATTTAATCTAAATAGTAGTTTTAGTTGTTAAATAATAAAAAGTGTTAAACTGTATCATAGACAATGTAAAAATTTATATAGATTAATGTAATTGTTATTTATTCGTGTGATACGCAGATTAAAAATTTATGAAGAAAACAATTTTTGAATCAGCAGCTGCCGT
>CAMWKC010000313.1 GCA_947174735.1 uncultured Porphyromonadaceae bacterium | reverse complement strand
ATTGATAGTCTTGATCTCACGTTTGTTGAGAATACCTATACCGAAGGCTTCCTTGTCTATTGATTTGATACTTGCCGGCAGGGTAAGGATGTTAATAAATTTAGTTACCATGGCGTGTATACCGATACGCTCCACACCTTCCGGAATAATAACTTCGTTCTCTGTGCAGACTTTGCTTCCGGCCATTACAATCACATTATTAACAATAAGATACTGGCCGTCGGTAGTAGCGAATTTCCCTTTAAACCTCTTTATTGAACTATTAGACAGAGCATCCTCTTCTATTATTTCGACTGCTGCCGGAATGTTCAGCTCCTCTTTGCACAGACCTGTGATACCGTAACGACGTATTACTTTGAGCGATTCCGGTAGGTCTGCCAATTGTTGAGGTTGGGGAATTGCTCCTTCGTCAATGATTTCGATGCCTTCCGGTATCTCAGTCTTGTATTTGCCCAATTTGCTTAATGTCTGATAACCTGTAGTTGCACGCATAAATACGCCGTCTTTGGCAAGTGCCAGACCGTCGTTTATAGCTAAAGGTCCTTCAAACGTACCGCCGAATGCGGAGGTTGAACCGAAAGCACCACGTCCTATATGTTCGATACCTTTTCCGGGTTTAATCTTTTTTACTTTTTCGCAGGCATTCCAAAAAGCAAAATCGCCCACGTATTTTACTGTATCGGGAAAGGTTACTGTCGGTCCTTTAGGCCATACAAAAGCATAGTCACCTATATATTCAAGACCTTTGTTGAATTTGATCTTGAAATGACAATGGTCGAAGGCATGGGCTTCGACACGGCGCAGTGACTTAGGCAGTATCACTTCACATTTTTCCGATCCTTTTTCCGGGAAGGCCCACGGACCTATTGTTACCACCCCTTCAGGTATCGTTATTTTCACTGCCTCCGGTGCTACGTATGCTGCCATAAGTACTCCGTCTTTGATGATAAAGCCGTCATCGTCCATAAGACAGTATCTGGTATTTACCGGTGAAGGTAATATAAAGCTGCGTCCTGTCAATGATACGACACTGTCAGGAAGTTCAAGAGCTACGAGAGTATCGGCGCCGAATAGGCCGCATCTTACTGCCTTCTCGCCGATAGTGGTGACAGGTCCGTCAAAAGTAATAGTCACTTCGTCACCGTCTCGCATTATGGATAGTATCTTTGCATCGAAGGCTTCTTTTCTGACTGAAAAGAGATCTTCTGTATGCTCCGGAAGAGTGAATTTAATAATATTATTCTCCATATAATTTATTGAGTTGATTATTTATTAGATTTATTGGCTGATGGTGGGATTACAAGATTTCTCAGGTGAGCACAGTTGCTGAAGGCTTCGTTGCCAATATGTACAAGTGTATCTGGCAATTTTACAGACATAAGATTGGGACACCCCGCAAATGCATAGTTTCCGATTGATACGATACCTTCAGGTATAATAATCCGTTCTGAAGAGTTACCCAGAAAAGCATAGTCCCCTATGTGAGTGATACCTTTAGGTATATGAGGATTTACTGCTTGTCTTACCGTACCGACGAGCGTAGGACCGTCAATAAGCATAGTGTCAGCGAAACTAAATTTTCCTGTTACACGTGTACAGGGTGTGCCGGCAATCGGATTAATACCTATTGAGGCCACTGATACCGGGATTTCCAGTTCCTGTATCCGTGATCCGTAGAGAGCACGGTCGCCTATTTCTGTGAGACTGTCAGGTAGTGTTATTCTGATTGCTCCTCGGTATTTGTTATAACTCCAGGGGCCGGGAGAAGTATAACAGTATGATGAGGAAAAGGCTAATGTATCGACTCCAGTGACACCTTCCGGAATATGGATAATCTCTGCCTCACCGAAGACGGCTTTAACACATCCTGCCGTTATTAACATTTTGCCTGTGAACTGAGGACCCTCCCAATTCAGCACTTTATTGCAATAGGCGAATGCTGCTGTTCCGATTTCAGTAAGATTTTTGCCTGTTCTCAGTGTCTTTAGAGAAGTCCATTTTTCAAAAGCACGCTTTCCGATCGATTGTACTTCAGATGGTATATTCAGTAAAGTTACTGATGATGTCTGTCCCCACTCTCCTGATAGAGCAAAAGCTTCGTCTCCGATTGACAGGAGTCTGGCCGGAAACCTGATACTTCTCATACCGTTAATCCGGTTACGGAAAGCTCTGTGTCCTATGTGGCGTAATGATTTAGGGAATATAATGCTGTTAAAACCTATCCGTTCAGGGAGTCGGTCACATATATCCTCACCTATTGTAATTATGCCTTCGGGTATGATGAGGGATGTGGAATAAAAAGTATACTGTTCAGGTATAAGGGTGGTTGTGATTCGTGTAAGTACACCTCCGTTAGATTCAAAGGTAAACTTTATGTTATCCAGAGATACGTATTCCTGATACTGTAGGTTCATGTGTCTGTCAGCCTGAAGTTTTATTCTTTAATATTTTCCTCTATTTCGCCGGGTACATCAATTACGATAGCTCCTATTGATTTTCCTGCCAGATATTTCGGATAGTCACTGCATGTGGCAAGAATACGGACTTCCCCGAAATTTATCTTACCGTCGGAAAACGGAAATTCCTCAGGTTTGAAACCTATTCTTATCATTTCTTCAATAGCTTCACAGTCCGGACTGTCGGGAATACTGTCAATGTGACGGAAAAGCCACGTCTTGTATCCGTTTTGCTGTGCTTGCCATAACTGTGCCAGAATATCTCTGAATGATTTTACAGAGACAAAACTGAATTCCTTGACGGTATGACGGGGATAGATTTTCTCAAGTATTTCCCATACATCAATCTCACTTTCAGATTTGATAAGTATCACATTACTGGTGATGAGCAGTGAGCTTATCAGTCTCTTTACAGGATTGACACCGTACAGCATCCGGTTCAATTTTTCTTCGTTCTGTTGCTCGATATCCGGGCTAAGTACACTCATGATCTTATTGTTCTGAAGATTAATTTTTGAAGCTTGGCACCTGTTAGTCATTGCTGATTCCGAAAATGAAACTGACCTGCTGATGCCTTATAGCGAGGACTAATAAATACACGATTTAAGGCAGAAATTTAGTATGCAACATAAAAAATTAGCTCCTTGCTGTAGCATTTAAGCTCGGGAAAGCCGGAAGCCCCGTTTCACAAAATTATAAC
>CAMWKC010000312.1 GCA_947174735.1 uncultured Porphyromonadaceae bacterium | reverse complement strand
CTGTGAGATACGGGAAAACAGAATAAATCTTCGGTCTGCGGCTGTGGCACAGAGTCCGCGTTGCGGAATAAGAGGTATGGATAAGTTACAGGCGTGCAAATCCCGCAGCCGCACAGAAAAGGAAAAGGGAGATGGAGAATGTAGGGACATCGCTCCGCGATGTAAAACCGGGAGATTAGAAGGCCAATTGTACAGCCCGAAGGTAAATCCCTACAGATATAATCAGAGAATGGAATCTTTTATAATATCAGTAATATAGCGCACGTCATCGTCTGTGACGTACGGACCTGCGGGAAGACATATACCGGTATGGAACAGTTCCTCGCTCACGCCGTTTACGTAAGCCGGGGCATTGCGGTACACAGGCTGGCAATGCATGGGCTTCCACAGAGGTCGCGCCTCCACATTGGCCCGGTCAAGAGCCACACGCAGAGCCTCGACATTGGCATTGGGCTGACAGTCGGTGACAGCAGTGGCGGCTGCATGTGTCACACCGGCAGCTCCCCCCACTGCACCGGTTATAACCTGCCTGTAGGCTTCATCCTGTCCTTTTATACGGAGGTCGGGGTCAAGAACTGCCGTACACAGCCAGAAGTTGGAGTCGTAACGCTCCGACGGATTGCCGTGCATCGTAATACCTTTCACATCCCTGAGCAGTTCGCAGTACATTTCCTGCACATGCTTATGATGAGAGATATGGTCCTCGAGCACCGTCATCTGTCCGCGTCCTATACCGGCACAGATATTTGACATACGGTAATTGTAACCTATGGCCTCATGCTGATAATACGGGTACGACTCGCGGGCCTGTGTGGCATACCAAAGTATCTCACGTGCGCTGTCGGTATCGGGACAAATCAGTGCCCCTCCTCCCGATGTGGTTATCATCTTGTTGCCGTTGAACGACAGCACACCGTAGCGTCCGAAAGTACCCAACGACTGCCCGTCAAAGAACGATCCGAAGCCCTCAGCACCGTCCTCAATGACAGGTATACCGTAGCGGTCTGCTATCTCCATGATACGGTCAATCTGATAAGGCATACCGTACAGCGCCACAGGTATTATAGCTTTAGGCTTCTTTCCAGTCTTGGCGATACGGTCCTTTACAGCCTCCTCAAGAAGCTCCGGATCCATATTCCACGATTCGCGTTCCGAGTCGATAAATACTGGAGTAGCACCTAAATACGTTATCGGGTGACTCGACGCACAGAAAGTGAACGACTGTACTAATACCTCATCACCGGCTTCGACATCGCACGCAATCAGCGCAAGATGCACCGCAGCCGTTCCTGCTGACAGACCAACTACCGACTTATGCAGCGGCGCCTGTCCGTCTTTGCGGTGATTCACATACTCCGCGAGGTCCTTTTCGAATCCGTTGACGTTCGGTCCCATCGGCACCACCCAGTTGGTATCGAATGCCTCCTTTATAAATTCCATCTCCCTGCCGCTCATGTGAGCCAGACAGAGATATATTCTGTCACGCATGTTTCTCCTATATTAATTCGTTGTTGTATTTCATTTTACGTCCGAGCACAGTACAGATAATCATCTGTATATCTTTGAAAAAGGAATAGTTATGGAGATAGTAACGATTGATTCTTACTTTATCTGGAAAAATCACCTCATCATTGTACTTTTGTGGATCGGCTTGCTTAGCTAAAAGTTCCTCTTCATCTCTATATTTTAGAGAGGCTGGACCTGTAATACCAGGCCGTAATTTTAATACTTCACGAGCATCCCCTTTCAGTTGATCAGCATAGCCCGGAACATCAGGGCGAGGACCTACAAAGCTCATGTCTCCGATTAATACATTCCACAATTCTGGCAATTCATCAAGCTTGTATTTACGTAACTTTGCACCCAGGGGAGTTATTCGGCTTTCTCCAGCTACGCTTACCGATGACCCTCCATGTCCAACAGTCATTGATCTGAACTTATACATTGTAAAGACTTTCCCATCATATCCAATTCTCTTTTGCTTAAAGATAATCGGGCCGCCAGGCATTTTAATCCTTATAAAAAAGGCTACCACGATAAGTAAAGGCCATAAAATTAATAGGCCAATAAGAGCCATTAGTCTATCAAAAAAATATTTAAAGGTCATTATTAACTACGAGGAGTAAAAGGAAGTTTTAGGATACCTATGAGTGAGCCCCAACCATAAGATAAATGCAATACGAAAAACGTACAGAATACATTTATAAATCTCAAATCATCTCGTTTTGCAATTTTAGCACTTATAAACATTACAGCAAAAGTATAAGCAAATATTGAGGCAACACTCACCCAAATCAGAGGGGGCCAAAATAATGAAGCTATTAGTGGTAGTAATAAGGATAAGACAAAGAGAAGTGGAATGAAATGGCGAAGTCCAAGGGACTTTAACTGGCGCGTATACCATACTGTCAATATATTCCACTTACCATTATCATAATTATTTTTAGCAAGTCTTCCGTAGGTTTCACGTGCATAATATGTGGAATAAGTCTCCGGAATAATAATAATTTTACCTCCGCCTCTATAAATACGCTTATTAAATTCAATATCTTGATTCCGGATTAAGCGTTCATCGAACTTTCCAAATTTATCAAATACCTTACGTTTCCAACAGCCGAAAGGTACAGTATCTACTTCCTTCACCTCTGAAATTCCCGTTCGAAAAACAGAATTACCAACACCTAATGGATGTGCTAAAACAGCTTTTATTGCAAGTGATTTATCTGTTTTGTTTAATACATCTGTTTTACATACAGCTCCTACGTTAGCAGCATGATATTTATCTATTGCTTTTACTAACTCTGAAAAATAATTATTAGGATAAGCTGCATGGGCATCAAGCCTCATTATTATATCTCCTTGTGATATTTCAATCGCGGTATTTAGAGCTACAGGAACAATTCTTTTAGGATTGTCTATAAGTTTAATCCAAGGATAATGGGAAGTATAAGAAGCAATTATTTTACGAGTTTTGTCATTACTCATACCATCCGCGAAAATAACTTCGAGATTATTTTTTGGATAGTCTTGATTAAGGATAGATTCCAAACATCTACGGATATACTTCTCTTCATTGTATATTGGACATATTACTGATAGTATAATTTTTGAGGTATGGGAATAGTAAACTATCATTTTTTATATCAAAGTATTATAAGCTATAAAATAAGTATAT
>CAMWKC010000311.1 GCA_947174735.1 uncultured Porphyromonadaceae bacterium | reverse complement strand
TGAATCCATCGATATTACTCTCTATATAAGCATGGGGATTAGTGATGGAATATCTCACTCCAGCCTGTGCTCCGAGATTGATAACCACGTCAAACTCTCCGTTGGCAAACAGCATCTGTATAGCCTGGGTATCCTCAAGATTCATACGGATAAAGCTTAACCCTTCATAACGCTCGGACTGTGTGAACTTATACCACCCTATTGCCTCCTTCCTGATACCGAGTTCCGAAAGCCTTCCATATTTCAATTCTGGATCATAATATTCATTAATATTGTCGAGTGCTATAATTTCTTCACCTCGTTCTGCTAACCTTTTACATACAGCGGAACCTATAAAGCCAGCCGCACCAGTCACAAGTATCTTCATAAGCTATCTTACTTACTCAATTCTCGATAAATTCTGAGATGAGTTTCCACTACTTTATCAATAGAAAATTCTTTTTCAGCCTTTTCCCTCGCTGCACGTCCCATTCTTTCCCGTAGTTTCGGAGAAACTATAAGTTTACGCAAACATGTAGCTAATGCTTCCACATCACGTGGCTTTATTTTGAAACCGTTTATGCCTTCATCAACCACATCGCGACAACCTGTAGAATCACATGTAACAATCGGTCGTCCTACAGCACTTGCCTCAATAAGAGATCTTGGTACACCTTCTCGATAATAGGAAGGAAACGCCATGATATGACTCTGTGCAAGTAATTCTTTTACATCATTACGTTCTCCGAGATAGTATATATATCTATTGTCACAGAGGCTTTGTAATTCTTCAAATGATAAACCAGATTTATTGGGTGTAGGTCGCCCACACAACAAAAACTGTATACTGTCTTCAAAATCCTTTCTTAACAATTCCGCCGCTGCTATAAGGTCAAGGACCCCTTTTTCCTTTACCATACGTCCGGTAAATATTATTTTCAGAGGTCCTTCTGTCGGCGGTGTACAATAAATATATTCTTTTAAATCTACTCCCGATCCCTTAGTAAACTCAATCTGTTCTTCGTGTACTACTGAATAACGCCGCATAATCTCAAGGTCATCATTATTCTGAAAAATAACCTTAACTCCCGGTCTGCTGTTGGCATACCTCATCGTAGCTAATACTCCACGTGTAGCAAGTGAAATATGATTATCATTAAATAGACCTCCCAAACCACTGACAGCATTTACTATTCCCGGAACTTTAGCAATGCGGCCTGCAAATCCACCCCACAGAATATTCTTTAGTCCAACATGATGCACTATATCCGGCTTCTCACGATGGTAAAGCGACAACAGAAAATTAAAAGTATGCCACTCCTGAATGGGATTCATACCTGTAGGATTTATCGGTAACTCCAATACTTTTAAACCTAATTTTTTTATAGTACCTAATGAACCTGTATCTTTAGCGATAATAGTGACATTATAACCCTCCTTAATAGCAGCCAAAGCTATATCTTTACGATGAGAAAGAAAAAAGCGGTCTTCATTGACCACCATAAATAGTTTAGACATGGATAAATTATATGGGTTAACTTAAGAATTTAGCAAGTAAATAAGTTAGAAATTATACATTGGACCCCCAAGCTTCCGAGAATAATTTACCTAATGTAAAGTCAAAAGTATCAGGATTAAAACTAACATAACCACTCCATGGATAAAAAGTAAGTTCACCGAAATATATTTTACCTTCAATATTATATAAATCTACACGAACAAAAGGGAATTCTGCAGAAAGTTGTGTTGCAATCTCCAACATTTCTTGCAGATTTTTTGGTTGCGGTATATTCTCCTCTTTACCCGGACAATCACTGATTATATCCAATTTAGTCCAATCCGTATCATAAAAATTACGTTTATGACCTATATATCTGTCACAGTCATATATTATGATATAAGGTTTACCATTAAAGCACAGTATCTTATAATCCTCAATACCAGCGTTAGGATTTATAGTATTTTCAAGAAGTTCTTCAGCAATTATCTTAGGCGTATAGGTATTTGTATAAGCCCATTCCCTGCCAGCATCTATAGTCTTTAATTTAAGCCATGAGTTCAATCGTGCACATGCGTCTGGGATGTCTAACTTAGTCTTATCTCTACAAATTATTATATTCTCTCCCCCGCTACCATTCGTAGTTTTAAGTACAAACTTGTCAGGTAAAGAATGAAAAGGGATTTGATTAGCTGAAACATAGACACCATAAAGTTTAGGTAAGATGTGTTCCAATCCCTTATTCCTTACATATTCTTTCACCGGAAATTTATACACACATTCCCACAAAGAAGTATTACGATATTCAGTTTTATACTTTTGTAAAAACTCAGTAAAACGTCTTGGATCTTTCCAATTAAGTTTTCTACCCAATTTAATTTTATATTGCCAACTTAACATTACTTTATCTGGAACACAGGATAGTAACTTAAGTATGGTAAATCTAATCTTTTGACTACGAATTATCTTCTTATAATCTAAAGACATATAATTCTATACCTAAATTAATTTATAAAATATCCTACTTTTAAAGCTTCTCCCTTATGTTTAGCACAATAATTAACTATTTCATCGGTATAATCTCCCAATACACATTGACCTGTCCATTGTGGTAACCAAGTAGAAAAACCCGATATATTATATTCAATCAGCTTAGGCTCATTATTTTTATCCAATATAACATCAAAAGCAACTAAACGCATGTGTGGCAGGGCCAAATGAAGTTTTTTTACAAAATCTATAACTTTATCAAAATTCGGTACAATCAACTTACTTTCTTTAAAATTTATATCATTATGAGTGTAAACCACATTACCATATCCTTCTATCGCATAATCTGCTAAAGAACCATCTTTATTTACTCTTATTTTAGCTCCTCCTGCATGAGTATTATCAACGTAAGAGCCTTTTTTACCCATTCGAATTCCTACAAACAATATTTTAGGCTGATCATCTTTAACTGAACGATAACTTCCAATCCTAAAAGTATTGACGGAATCTGCATTCAAAGCACTCATAAAAGTACTTTGTTCTAAACACTCTTGGATTATAAAGTTTTCTCCATATTCTTTCTCTAAATATAATAGACTTAATACTGTATTAGGAGCATTAATTACCCTATAGATTCCTTCTTTATCACGTTTAAATAGTTTTACTCCTCTGCCGGACGAAGTATCTACAGTAGGTTTAATTATTATTT
>CAMWKC010000310.1 GCA_947174735.1 uncultured Porphyromonadaceae bacterium | reverse complement strand
AAACAATCTAATAATCAATAATTTAGGGAAATACCTAAACTTCTGTCAGAATAGTTTAGGTATTTCCCTAAATTATTTTGTGAGTTATCTGAGGCAGCTGCAGCTCTTATACGTGTCAAAGACACGTCCCCTACAATTATTATTTCACAAAAGGACAGATATTATCTGACTGCGATTTTGCGCACTTCGCTGCCTTGGCGTACGATGTAGATGCCGGTGGGAAGGCCGTCGGTGGACGTTCCGACTTTTATGCCTTCGAGAGTATAGACTTCCGGAGAGACAGTGGCAGCGGCTGTGGCTGATATGCCTTCAACGCCTACGGCTCCGGTGTAGACAGGACGTATCTGAAAACCGAGCTGTACACTACTTTCCTCAATGAATGGGTCATAATAAGTGGCAAGGCCGAAGAATAAAGGGGCATTCATATAGTAAGCCATATCCTCAAACTCACCTTCATCGACAATAAACGAACCGCTCCACACAGAACCCTGAATGTTCTCATAGACCACCCGACCGAGACTCATATAACCTACAAAGGGAATGTCGATGTAAGCGTTGTTCGGAGCCGTAAAACGTATATAGCCGTAAGGCTCAGCTTCAAAACATTCGTAAGTACAGGTTTCAATCAGTTCCTCGACTTCCTCCGCCACGGGCATACGCCAGCCCTCACCAAGTGTCACATAGGCGGCATCAAATTCTGTACCGGCTATTGACTCCTCGCCTATATAGGTATGCTGATACCATGAGCCGTTGATGCAGTGTTCGTAGGTAGACCAATCGTAGTAATCTTTCGATGATGTCTCGCCGAAGGCATAGAAATCTCCTGCTTCAAGAGGCGCAGGGGCATTGAGATTACGGTCGGCCCAGCGTACCGAAAGGCCAAGGTCAACAGACTGCGGCTCATTTTCGGCCGCCTGAGCGCATATAAGAGTAAAAGCTGCGAGGCAGGGAATCATGCCAAGCTGAAAAGCCCGGCTTATTGCTTCTGTCATATTCTTTGCTCCAAGTTTTTTGATTATATTACTTCTATGATATTCAATAGCTTTACTACCAAGTCCGAGGGCACAGGCTATTTGCTGCGAGGTTTCGCCGTCACTGAGGCGTCGCAGCACTTCGAGGTCCTTACGCGACATCAACCCTTTAGTCTGCTTAATATCCTGACACAGGCCGGCAAACAAAGTGCTGAAATAACTACCGCCACTGCGCACACGTCGTATAGCTGTCTGAAGTTCGCAGAGATCGTCTCCTTTAAGTACTACTCCCTGTACCTTGGAGTCGAGAAGCATTGAAATGTGCCAGAGTTCTTCATGCATAGTGTAGATAATAACAGGCTGCATTAAGCCGGCCTCACGCAAGGCATTGACAAAATCGAGCCCATCAGTAGCGGACATAAGCGACATATCAATTATAAACACCTCTATATCGGAGTAATGACAGGCAAGATTCATAGCCTTGGTAGCCGAAGTAGCCGATAATACTTTATATCCGGCCTTAGTCAGTACACTCTCCAGACCTTCAAGCACTATGGGATGGTCATCTACTACAAGCAGTACAGGCATTTCTGTGGTTGTCGTCATCATCGTGTTATTGTAAGAATGAAATAACCTTTGTCTTCACTGACTCTGAGCTCGGCACCAAGTATAGCGGCACGTGCCTGCAGCGAACGCAACCCGACACCGTCGGAATTTTCCGGCCGGACAGCACCGGCACGCAGCGGATTTGTCACTGAGAGCGAGAAGTGGTCAGTATCACCGTCTAAGGTAACTGTCACATTGCCGTCACCGTGACGCAAGGCGTTATTTACCGCTTCCTGTACGATACGGTACAGCTCGTGACTGTCTTCAGCACTAAGCGATTCCCAATCAAAACTGCCTTCGTCGGTAAGCTCGATTCTCTGGCCGCGTCGCGATGTGTTGATACGTGCCACCATGTCAAGAAGCATTTGCGTAAGTGTACGTTCGCCAAACTGCGGCGGCATAAGTTCGTGCGACATACGGCGCACTCTGCCCGCTATCTCAGCTACACGGTGTGCAGGTTCGGGAGCATCCGCCGCCTGCAACTGCCACTGCAGTCCGACGAGACTGCCGGCTATATCGTCATGTAATTCGCGCCCCATACGTTGTCGCTCCTGCTCCAGACCACGCACATATTCCTCCTGACGTTCGCGCTCCTGACGCCGCATCACTCTGCGACGCCCGGCTATAACACATATCACTCCTACCGCTATAACCACTATACACCCGAGAGCTACAAGCGCCCACAGAAGCCGTTGTGCCTTGAGACGCACAATGTCGGCCTCTTTGCTCAGTGTGTCGTAACGCACCGAGAGTTCGGAGAGGCGACTGTCATTAAGGTCAGTACGAGCCGAATCAAGAGCAGCGAATGCCCTACACTCCATAGCGTATGCTTCGGCATAACGGCCGAGATTAGCTAAACATTCGGCACGGGTCGAATATATCATTTCGCCGCCTGTGCCCATAGCACCTATCGAATCGGCACGAACAAGCCATTTCCACTGGTCGGCATAGCGTCCTTCACGGCGGGCCAGTTCGGCCTCGGTATTGACAGCCACAAGATATGACTGCGATGTCTCCGACACACCTTCAAGGGCTTCATAAGTTTCATCAAGTACTTCACGCACACGCTTCAGTGAGTCAAGACCGAGATAAGCACGAAGCAAAGGTGTAAGATATTTAATACGTGCTACCGGTCTAACCTCCGCTAAGCGGTGACGATACGGTAAAAGCTCACTAATGGCACTTTCAAAACGTCCATCCCGAGCTAAGATGCCACCTATTGTAGATATAGTGTTAAACTCACCAAGACTATCGCCGTTCTCTCGGGTTAGCCTAAGTGCCTGACGACCGAACTGTAATGCTTCTTCATAGCGTCCACGTTCGCCACAAGCTATAGCAAGCATTTCAGCCAAAGTTTGTTCCATCTCCTTATCCTGCTCGGCTATAGCTATATCAAGAGCTTCGGTATAGTCAGAAATAGCACTTTCGTAATCACCCCTACGTCGACTTATAATACCCCTGTTCTGCAAACCCTGCATTATAGCAAGTCCCACACCATGCTGACGCCCGAATTCAATCACTGTGTCAGCGTATGCAAATCCGCGATCAAAGTCACCACTTTCGAGCAGCGCCACGTCGCGATCTATCATTATGAAAGCACGAAGGGTAGCAGAA
>CAMWKC010000309.1 GCA_947174735.1 uncultured Porphyromonadaceae bacterium | reverse complement strand
GTAAGGTACGCCGTGCCAAGCTTTACTATCTGCGCAAACTCACCGGTAAGAAAGCTCGTATCAAAGAGCGCCGCGTGAAGAAAGCCAACAAGGAGGCTTAAATCCTGTCGGCGGTCGGAGTGGCTGCCAAGGCGAATAAAATGATAAATAAGGTGCGCTGTCCGGAGCGGGCAGGCGCCTTTTTGTTTTTGAAGGGTTGGGGTTAGGGAACTTTGGGAGCAAAGCTCCCGGCGGAAACCAGCTTCACGCTGGTATTTGCTTTGTGGTGGTATTTACTTTGTGGTGATATTTGCTTTACGCTGGTATTTGCTTGAGGATAAATGTTTAGTTAAAGTTGATGTGGAGAGGGAAATGGAAGGGTTTATTGTGAAAAATGAGGAGGGAAGAGGGTGGGGAAGACGGTGATTGTTTGTAATTTTGCGGTATGGAAAATTTGAGCGTGAAAAATTCAGCTGCTGAGGTCGGCCGGGAGCGGTATGCGCTGGCCATAGACTTGGGCGGTACAAATACGGAGGTAGCTGTGGTGAGCCGTAAGGGTGAGATTATAAAGCGCGGGAGATTGCTGACGCGAGGCTACGCAGATGTGCGGAGCTTTGTTGAGGCGGTGGCGAGTACTGCGCGAGAGCTTATTAAGGCTATAGGTAAGGTAGAGAGTATAGAGGGTGCCGGAGTTGGTGCTCCGTGTCTCAATGCTGCGACAGGATGTATAGAGGCAGCCACCGATCTGCCGTGGCCGTCACCTGTGCCGTTGCGCGAGTTGCTGAGCGATGCACTCGGAATGAGAGTCGAAGCTGTCAATGATGCTAACGCTGCTGCTGCAGGTGAGGCCGGTTACGGAGTAGCTAAGGGGATGAAGAATTTTGTGATGCTGACTCTCGGCACCGGTGTAGGCGGCGGAGTGATGTGCGACGGTCATCTGCTGTCAGGACGCAGCGGTTTTGCAGCCGAGTTAGGTCATGTGGTGGTTAATAACGGTGAGGGACGCCCTTGTGGCTGCGGACGCCACGACTGTCTACAGACTTACTGTTCGGCATCCGGAGTGGTGACTACGGCTAAAAAGCTATTTAAGGAATTTCCCGGCTGGCCTTCGATGCTGCGCGATATGGATATTGAAGCACTGACAGCCGCCGATGTATCGGAAGCAGCTGATTGCGGCGACGGATTGGCACTCGAAGTATGGCGTCGTACCGGAGAGAGATTAGGAGAAGCCTGCGCATCGTTTGCGGCTTTTGCCGACCCGGAGGCGTTTGTGTTTTTCGGAGGCGTAGCAAGAGCTTTTCCGCATTTTGCTCAGGCTTTGCGTGAAAGTTTTGACCGTAATGCCTTGCATCTGTACAGCGGCAAAGTGGCTATGCTTCCGTCGGCTCTTGACAGTGCCGATGCCGCATTGCTCGGAGCTGCCGTTTTGATTTTCGATGATAAATAGCTCTTAAAGATTAACCCCCAAGCAATTTATATAGCTTTCTAACCAACCTTCAGGCATAAAATGAAACTTCATAATATCATCACATCAGCGTTACTTACCACTGCATTTGTCACACAGGCAGAGACAGTACAGTCGCCGGTAGCCTCATACGTCAGACAGGCGGCTACGGAACAGAGTCAGAAAGACTTTGCCGCCGACCGGTTCGGTATATTTCTGCACTGGGGTATATACAGTATGTTCGGTCAGGGAGAATGGTATCTCAACTACGGACCGCAGCAGGAAGAATACGCCAAAGCCGCAGCCGGTTTCTATCCGGCCAATTTTGATGCCGGTCAGTGGGCCGACGCTATCAAGGATTCCGGCGCACGTTATATCTGCTTTACATCGCGTCATCACGACGGTTTCTCCATGTTCGGTACTGAACAGAGCGACTATAATATAGTCGATGCCACACCGTTCGGCCGTGACGTGCTTCGCGAACTTGCCGACAGTGTGGCCGACCGCGGCTTAGCACTTCATCTCTATTACTCGCACATAGACTGGGGACGTCCCGACTATCCTCACGGACGTACAGGACGCGAGAACGGCGTTGACCTTACACATCCCGACTGGGAAGGATACTACGGATTTATGAACCGTCAGCTCACCGAACTGCTTACTAACTACGGACCGATACGCTGTATATGGTTTGATGGCTGGTGGGACCATGATGAGGACACCATACCTTTTGACTGGCAACTTGATGACCAGTATGCTCTGATACACCGTCTGCAGCCCTCCTGTATGGTAGCCAATAACCATCATCAGGCACCGTTCGCCGGCGAGGACGTACAGATATTCGAACGTGACCTTCCCGGTGAAAACACCGCCGGATACTCAGGCCAGGCTATAAGCCGTCTGCCGCTCGAAACCTGCAACACCATGAACGGTATGTGGGGATATAAAGTAGTCGATACCAACTATAAGAGTGTGCCTGAACTTGTGCGTTACATAGTACGTGCCGCCGGACTCGGGGCAAACCTGCTGCTGAATATCGGTCCGCAACCTGATGGCAGCCTTCCTGCCGCAGCTCTCGACCGTCTGCGCGGAATAGGAGAGTGGATGCGTGCCAACGGCGAAACCATATATGGCACCGAAGGAGCACCGTTCGCCGCACAATCATGGGGTACGGCCACGGTGAGTGGTGATAAGATGTATGTTCATGTGCTCGATACACAGGCCGCCGAGAGTGGTAAGATAGACCTGCCGTGGAGCGGACGTAAGGTGCGTAGTGCTGTGAATCGTACCGACGGCTCAAAGGTAGCTGTGACACAGACTAAAGATAATATTTCCCTTACATTACCTGTTGTGACCGACAGTATTGACCATATAATAGAACTAAGTCTGAAATGATACCGATTTTAAAACCGGAGGAAACCAAACCGATCCGGCGAAAGGTAGAGATAGAGATATGCTGTACTGATGTAGCCAGTTTAGTCATTGCTGCCACCGCTAAGGTTGACCGCGTTGAACTTTGTGCCGACATTGCTGTCGGAGGCGTTACTCCTTCAGCCGGAATGATAGATCGTGCCGTGCGTTTAGGTGTACCGAGTGTCAACGTACTTATACGTCCGCGCGGAGGCAACTTCGTGTACAGTGAGACAGAAGTCAAGGTTATGGAGGCTGACATAGCTGTGGCAAAAAGCTTAGGCGCTACCGGAGTGGTGATAGGCGCACTGGACCGGGACGGTAATATTGATACCGCTGTTATGAAGCGTCTGTGTGAGGCGGCAGAAG
>CAMWKC010000308.1 GCA_947174735.1 uncultured Porphyromonadaceae bacterium | reverse complement strand
CTCAGGAGTCTCGTGGGCTCGGATATGTGTATACGAGACAGCATACTTAGTCAATGTATATCCTGACACAACGGCCTGGATTAATGACTTTGAGAATGCCTACAATGAACCTTATACCCGTATGTACTTCTCACATGCAGGATATAACGACTATCCGGTAGTAGGCGTAAGCTGGGAACAGGCTAACGCTTTCGCCAACTGGCGTACCGACTACCTGCGCCGTTCGCTCGGTCGTGATGGTATATATATTGAACCTTACCGTCTCCCGACTGAAGCCGAATGGGAGTATGCCGCACGCGCCGGTAATTCGGAGAGTTCATATCCATGGGAAGAAATATTACCTATGGACGAACGCGGCTGCTTCTATGCCAACTTCAAACCCATGGATGGCGACTATGTACGGGACGGTCATGTAATAACCTCGGCCGTCGGCACTTTCAAACCCAATGATTTCGGCCTTTACGATATGGCCGGTAATGTGTCGGAATGGACTTCGACCGCCTATACCGAGAGCATTAACAAGCTGACTTCAGACCTCAATCCGGAATACCGCTATGATGCCGCTCTCGAAGACCCCTATAAAATGAAGCGTAAGATAGTACGCGGTGGTTCGTGGAAAGATGTGGCTCATAATCTGCGCAGCGACCTGCGTATGTGGGAGTATCAGAACGAACAGCGTTCCTATATAGGCTTCCGCTGCGTACGCTCGCAGATAGGCTTTGCCAAGGGCACCCAGAAACGTAAGAAATAACTTTTCGCATATACTCTAACTATGGTTAAGATAAGGAAATACGCCAACGGCATCGAAAGATTCCTGCACGGTGAGAAGGGCCAGCGGTTCTTCAACTTCGCTTATTCAATCGGCGCTGCCGTCGTAATATGGGGCGCTCTTTTCAAAATTCTTCACCTGCCGGGCGGCAGCACTCTGCTGTGTATAGGTATGGGTACAGAGATTGCCATGTTTATACTCACGGCTTTTGACCGGCCTGCAAAAGAATATGCATGGGAAGAAGTTTTCCCTGTACTCGACTCAAAAAATCCCGACGACCGACCTGATTTTACTGGCGGTGGTCCCGGCGGTATGATAATAGGAGGTGGAGCCGGCGGTGGCGGCGACATTTCTATGTCAGGTAATTTTGCGCCGTCAGATTCTGAAGGTCATAGCGGCGGAACCGGCGGTGGCGGCGGTGTTATTATAGCCGGCGGTGGTGGCGGCATAATCAGCGGCGGTGTGATAGGAGGTTCAGGCATAATCGGTGGTTCGGGTATAGTCGGAGCACCGGCTGGCGATGGCGAAGTCACACCCGGCGGTGTAGTAATATCCGGCGGTGGCGGCATAATCGGCGGCGGTGTGATAGGAGGTCTGCCTTCTGCCTCACTGACTGAGGAAGACGCAACCTCGCTTCATGACAGTATCGCACGAATGGCAGCGGCCAGTGAACAGCTTTCACAGATGGCAGAACTGGCTACAGCCACACAGGATTACCTTAGCCAGATTTCCGGTATAGCCTCACAGATGGCACAGCTGCAGGAGACTACACGTCAGCTTAACGAAGTAAGCTCTGTATTGCTTGATTCCTACCGTGCCATAACTGTCAATTCAGAGACTATCACACGCAGCTCGACAGGCTATGTAGATCAGATGGAAAACCTCAACCGCAACATCAGTGGTCTGAACACTATCTACGAGATACAGTTGCGCGGCATATCCTCACAGCTTGAATCAATAGACCGTGTTAACCGCGGCCTTAAGGACATACGTGATATGTACGAGAAATCGGCTGACGAATCAAGCCGCTACTGTGAGGAAACAGAGAAAATGGCCCGTTATATGCGTCAGCTTAATCAGGTGTACGAAAAGATGATAACTGCTATGACTGTCAATATGGCAGCACCTATGATGGGGGGTATGGCAGGAGCCAATCCTTTCGTCACCGACAGAGACACCGACCGTGATACAGAGCGGTGACTTTCTCTACTTTCCTTTCAAAACCTTTCACACAAGAGACAAGAGATAAGATAATAATTTATGGCAGGTGGAAACATAGCCCATATGTCGCCGAGGCAGAAGATGATAAACCTTATGTATATCGTCCTTACTGCCATGCTCGCTCTTAACGTGAGTAGCGACGTGCTCAACGGCTTTAACCAGGTACATGAGGGGCTGCACCGCACCAACCTCAACATGTCGGCCAAAAACGACATACAGTTCCGCTACTTAGGCGAACTCTACGAGAAAAACCCGGCCAAGGCTGCGGTATGGTATGAGAAGGGTGTCGAGCTGCATGACCGCACCTCGGCTCTCTATCTGGCCATTGACTCACTCAAGACCGATATAGCCCGGAAAGCAGATGGTCCGGAAGGCGATTATACCGCTATCGTTAATCTCGATGACCTGGAAGCGGCTTCAGTGACTATGCTCAATCCGACTACCATGCGCGGAAGACATCTGCGCGAAAGTGTAGAAGCATACAGAGATTTCGTAACTCCTCTTATAGGTGACTCAACTAAACAGAAAGCTGTGCTCGAGATGCTTTCGACCGAGGTAACACCCATACCCGGTACTGTCGGTCCTGTTGACTGGGAGACTAAGATGTTCGACAATATGCCGGCCGTAGCAGCTGTAACATTACTTACAAAATTACAGAATGATATACGTCAGGCAGAATCGGAGGCATTCAGCAATCTCATTACCAATATAGATATAGGTGACGTACGCGTCAACGAACTCAATGCTTACGTTATCCCGAACAGTAATATGATAATGCGTGGCGGTAAGTATTCGGCAAATATTGTACTTGCTGCTATCGATACCACACAGCGGCCTACAATCTTCGTAAACGGTTCAAAGCTAAATAATGACCGTGGTGTATATGAATTTGTGGCCGGTGCGGTAGGTAACCATGAATATTCAGGCTATATTGAAGTCATGAAAGGTGACGGAACAGTGGATAAACGTCCTTTCAAAGCTGCGTATACCGTTATGGAACCTATGGCCACAATATCGGCAACAATGATGAATGTGCTTTATGCAGGTATCGATAACCCCATAAGCATTTCAGTGCCGGGTGTGCCTATGTCATCAATACAGGCTACTATGACCAACGGAACCTTGACAAGAAATGGTGACACGTGGGTAGCTCACGCCGGACAGGAAGGCACAGAAGCTGTAATTACCGTCACAGCTAACGTCGAAGGGTCAT
>CAMWKC010000307.1 GCA_947174735.1 uncultured Porphyromonadaceae bacterium | reverse complement strand
GCTTGACGGTTGAAGCCGCTTAGCCTATGAATAAATTTTTAACGAACTATTGTAATCTTCTAAGACCTATCTTAATAAACTCTTCCTGAATTTCTATATTAATACTTTTACGATGTAGACGTTTAGCCATAAAGCCAGTAGTAAAAGACCCTGAAAAGGGATCTAAGACTGTATCTCCTTCGTTGGAACTTGCTTTAATTATACGTTCTAATAGTGCTATGGGCTTTTGTGTCGGATGATTCTCATATTCCTCCATTCTGTATCTCACTCTGGCAAAATCCCAGACATTCCCTGGTACTTTTTGTGTATTATATGGTTGTGGCGGATTTTTCCTATAATCAATCAATCCTCTTTTAGAACCGGTTTTGGCTTCTACTAAAATTTCATCAGCATTAAAAGTATAGTTGTCTTTGTCTTTTACACAATATAAAATAGGTTCGTACATTGAACCAAAATACTTTTTAGCTTGTACTCCCGAACTATCATAAGACCATACTATTCTGGACAGAATAGTTAATTTATCCCTCAAAAATAAATCAAAATATGGCATAAATTGAGTAGAAGTCATAACATAAAAAGCTCCGTTAGGCTTCAGTTTATTTATACATATTTGAAGCCATATATAGCACCACTGTAAATAATCATTATTCGATGCCCATTTGTCTTTTAATCCTGCAAAGACTTTACCAATATTATATGGCGGATCAGCGAAAATCAAATCTACCGACCCGTCAGGAACGAGAGATAAAGCTTCTATAGCATCACCGAAATAGATTCGGTGTTCGTCAGTACCTAATATTTGAATATTATCTGCTTTCATCTTTATAGTTTAGACTGCAAAGCTACACAAAAAACACGATTTTTAGACACGGTGTATAAGAAAAGTTAAGACTTGGAAAGTGATATAACCGCCAACCCAAGCCATACGGTTGATATGGTAAATTTTTTTGTTTGAGAGGTTAGTTTTTTGATGAGTGAGGGGTCATATAAGTGTATGACAACAAAAGATGACATAGGACAGCTTTTCCGCACTCATTACGCAGCGATGTACCGGCTTGCGATGCTGATACTTCGTGAGGATAATGCATCAAGAGACATTGTGCACGATGTCTTTGAAGCTCTGCTTATTTCCGGACGTTCGGAGGTGTCGGAGGCATATCTGCTTACAGCGGTACGAAACCGATGCTTGAAACATATCCGAAGTTTTTCAGCCCGAGACCGAATGAAAGCAGTCTATTCTGTGGGTGAACAGGAAATAGCCGAGGAGGACTGGCCTGATGATGATACAATTATGTTGATTCAGACTACAGTTTCCAAGGAACTGACGGAAGCTTGCCGACGTGTTGTTAATCTGCGGTTCACAGAAAATAAGAGCTATCAGGAGATAACCGATATTCTTGGTATCAGTAAAGTTGCTGTCTACAAGCATCTGCGTCATGCAATAGATATCTTGCGCGAAAAACTTTCTCAAAATGGATAAAATTGACAGACTCCTTGATGCTATAGAGCATCCGGAACGTTATACCCCTACGGAAATTGAGACAATGCTCAGCGACCCTGAAGTGAAGAAGACATTTGATTTGCTTGACAAAACGAAATCAAGTCTTCAGTCTATAGCAATTCCTGATGTAGAGGATGAATGGAAAAGATTTGAAAATAGACACTGTAATTCCGGTGTGTCACATCGTTCCTGGTTTAGAAACTTGTTATCTCGTAATATTGTGGCCGGCATCGCTATAGGTATAGTCTCTTTTACTGCTGTGGCTGCTATTGTGGGTATCGGTATCAGTCAGCTTAAACATCATGAAGCATCTACTCCGCCGGCAGATGTCAACTCTAAGACAGCCATTGTAATGTCTCAAACTAACAGTACCAAAACGGAAGATGAAGAGAAAGAACCGACCTCGGAGATTGTGGTTTTTGACAATGAAACACTTGAAAATATAATATCCAAGGTTGCGGCTTATTACGGATATAAGGCGGTTTTCAGGGAGGAGGCACCTAAATCACTGCGTCTTTACTTCCGCTGGGATCAGGATTTAGCCATAGAGGAAGTGGTGGAACGTCTTAATAACTTTGACCAGATTCATCTTACTATTAATGACGATACCATTAAAATAGGCCGATAATATGATACGGATACGCATAATTACAATTATTGTGGCCGTTATCACTGTTTTAATGGTCGATGCAAAAACTTTCTCATATCGTTTCAATTCTACTGCTCTCCCAAAGGCTATACAGAAATTTGTAGAAGACCATCCGGATCTTGACATCAACTTTATCTACAATGAACTCGAAAATTATCGCACAAGCACGGTTGTTAATACTGATAACGCATACGATGCCTTGCGTCAGATTGTAGGATTGAATCCGGTAACGGTTACGAAATCTAAGAATACATATTATGTCGAGGCTCTCCAGCACGGCAAGTATGTCTACAACGGTAGAGTGATCGGGTCGGATAATGAGCCGGTGACAGCCGCGACAGTTATGTTGCTTGTGCCTAAAGATTCCACAGTCCTGACGTATGGCATAACCGATGAATACGGGCGGTTCTCAATACCATGCGACAGACAAGGTGTACTTGCCAAACTGACATGTTTGGGTTATAAGCCGACATTCATAAAGGCTACTTCGTTCTCATTTGGAACAATAAATATCCATAAGTTATACATTCAACTACGGCAAGAAAGTTGATGACAATAACGAAGCTTACGGTAGCGGAACAGCCCAAAGCGCTATTCTTAAATAATGTTTTATTGAGCTCCTCATCTTTTTAGTGATACAAACAGAAGTCAGGATTGTTTAGAATGGAGTAAGCAGTAACTGTTTTTCTCCTCTGTAAAAGTCTTACAATCCATAATATTTTCTTATATCTGCTTAATGATGAACAATAAAATCCTTGCTCTCTGTGCTTTGACCGCTATCGGCGGTAATATCCATACATCTGCTCAGCGTGATCACCGTCTTGACCGAGATGTTGTAAGTGTGGTAAATGACGAAAAAGCCGATGCTTCGAAAGTGGAGCAATCGTTCAAGGATAATGCGCCGAAAACTCCCAATGATAACGGTCTGCCGCGTTTCGCACTTGTCGGTAAAGACGGACAGTTTTATATCGGCATAGGTGCTCAGTTTCTTGGTGAAGGCGTTTTCGACTGGGGTGATCAAATGCCTTCGGTACTTAACTTTACTCCCTCGTCGATAACTC
>CAMWKC010000306.1 GCA_947174735.1 uncultured Porphyromonadaceae bacterium | reverse complement strand
GACGAATAGTCTTTTGTGAAAGGGAAATAGCCGAACGGCATGGCTATGGGCAGTGGGACATCGGCCAATACCATATATACCGGTCCGGTAACAATATCCTTTTTAGGACGCATCTTGCCGCGTGTCACCTGAAAGTAGAAGTGCGGGTGCTCGTGATCGTCACAGGTGGTATATTTGCCGTCGGCTATGAAAAACGATCCGTCTTCCATCTTTTTTGTTCTGCCGCCGGTCAGATAACCTTCACCCTGTTCCGTGATGACGTCGGTGATGTAACCGCGCTCGGTACGGAAGTTATATTTCATCTGTTTCGATTCGTATTCGGTACCTCCGTCCTGAAATACAGGGGTGCCTGACAGATTGCCTAATGAGTCATACACACCGGTGGCATAGACAGTAGATGAGTCGAGTTCCATGCGTATTTCCGCCGAGGCAAGTTTGAATGCCTGATACTCAACTTTTCCCTCTCCATAAAGATAGGCGTTGTTATTACCTAACATTATAAGCGAGTCTTTAGCCGAAAACTGCACACTGCCGTCAAGATCGACTTTGTCACGCACTATCTTTGACAGTCGTGTACGGTCACCGGTGCCCGGCAGACTGTCGTCAGCGAAAAGAGACTGACGGTCATTCGGTAACTGCCATCCCAGACTGTCAACGTAGGCAGTGCTGTCATTATAGAATAGGCTATCTGTCAGAAGGCTGTCAGCTGCTAAATACTCCCTTCCCCATACGCTGTCAGCAATCTCAAGCGGTCCGTCCGGAGACATGACAACAGCAGCGGCAGAATCGGGTTCTGTCGCGTTGCCTTGCATGTCATCGGCAGCGGCCCGGCGGTAAGAGGGCGCTCCGAAGTGTCCGGCGTATGCAGCGGCTATCAGTGTCAGAGCCGCAATATATATCAGTAGTCGCCTCAAGAAGTCAGGTGTATACGTTGCTTATAAATAGGTCAGCCTTTATTGCTGAGTGGCTGACAGCCTGCAAAGTTAACAATAACTTCCGATATGACAATTTAAAAAATCTTAACTCCTCCGTTCGGTGTTCTAAACTATTCATATTTAATACTGTCCCGGCTAAGTACAAAATTTAAAATACTGTATACGGTCTGAACACGGCTGCAGGTAACAATACAATCCGGACCGACACTGACAGCTGACAGTGCCGGTCCGGGTGAAGTATGCGGGAGAACCGGAATCAGAGCATTACCTTGCGGCTTGTGCCGTCAGAGTAGACGATGATGTTTATACCCCTGACAGGAGCGGAAAGACGGCGGCCTGCCACGTCATAGCGTGCCACTTCCACAGCATCAGGATTAACGATTGCTTCCACACCTGTCTGACGTGCCGAATAGTAGTAGTCGAGATGTGAGGAAATAGCAAGGTCCCATTCATCTGTTCCGTCATAATATGCCGGATTGTAGTAGGTATTGCTTGAGATATTCTTGTTTTCGTAGAAAGCTGCCCCTTTATTGGCATCGGGCCACATGAAAATCTTTGAGCAGTCGGCCGAAAAATCATACTCTACGTCCCAGCCGTATACTCTAAGAGGTGTGCCCGAAGTGCAGTCATAGTCTATATACTCGGTCATGACGTCACGCGGTCCCCATGTAAACCGGTCGATAGTAGTGAGTACAAGTCCTTCGGCTCCGCGACGGTAGTGACGGCCTTCGTATGGAGTTTCATAACCTGCGGCAGGATCGAAATCATCAGCATAAAGGAATTCTTCTTTGCCGGAAGGTACTTTCTTTCCGTCTTCATAGCGGAAGCTCTCAAAGCCAAGATACCAGTTATATTCAGGCATCAGGTAACGGAAGATCTCCTCTTCCGGAGTTAATTCTCCTTCCACAGCACGGTATATGGCATAATAGATTTCATATCCATCAGCAGTGGTGTGTTCCACTGTCTTTCTTTCAGGAGTGAATACTCCGCTTGAAGGTATGTTGGCCTCAAGAGATATTTTCTCAGTCACATTATCGCCGAGGGGATTATATTCATATACAGCGCGCCATATATTGACATAATCATCAGTTTTCTTTTTACGGTAGAAATCGTTAAGCACTACGCGGCCATATTCATCATATTCGTAGCAGTCTCTGGAGTTGTACTTCTTATCACCCCACTGACCGTAACCGTCGCCACCGCTCCAGTCCTGTTTTTCACGGTTCCAGTACAGTTCCTCGCGGAGGGTAAGGAGTGCGGCATCGTTGTAGGTATAATCGATATGTTTATACTCAAGCCAGTCATTGTTTTCCCATGTGTAATCAATCTGCTGGGCGTCATCACCGTTCTGGGTATAAGCGAATCTCTGACCCTCATAGAATCCGGTCTGGTTTCCTACCCATGTATTACCGTCCCATATATAGGGGAAATAGGACGTCAGACGGTCCATCTCATCATAGGTAGCCTCATTACGCAGGGCCGGTACCCAATCCATGTCAGAACCCCATGAATAGAATGTCTCACGTGTGGTATTGTAATTTGCATCTACTTCGTACTCACCTTTCTGGAACGGCACCCATTCGCCCGTAGAATCGGGCATGTAGGCTATCTGCATACTGTATACGGGCATGTCACCTTCGTAGACATACTCCATCATGACCGAAGTGTCGGTAGCGGATACTTTTGTGGCTGTTATGAGTCTTCCCTGATTGTCATACTCATAAGCGTAATAACCGTCCAGCTGGTACGATTCTCCGTCGGGTGCGGCGGTATAATTACGGCATACGAGGGGACGACCCGTTTCGGTGTATTCAAATGTCTGTTTGCTCATCAGTCTGCCGTCGAGATAATGTCCTACTATGGAGTCCATCTTCTCTCCGCCTTCGTTTACCTGACGTGGCGCGAGCATGGGACGTGCCGGGTCCGCCTCGTTCCAGCCCGCAAACATTGTCGGGGTGGTGTTACGCTTAGCTTGCTTATGCAGTCTCTCTGTCGGACTGGCCGGTATATGGCGGTCTGAAGTCCGGATTTCAGTCTGACGCGGTTCCACATGCTTTACAAAACCTGTGAAATCGAATTGTGCCTGTGCAGCAGCCGAAGCAACAGTAAAAGCTACTAAGGCAAGGGTGGTAAATGTTCTGCTCATCATTGTGATGTGTTTGGAAGGGTATATATGTGTTTATTTAATTATTTTGGTTGTGCGGTTGCCCTGACGCCGCAGATAAAGACCCGGTGCCGTGATATTGCTGCTGATGCGGCAACCGTTCAGATCATAGAATGT
>CAMWKC010000305.1 GCA_947174735.1 uncultured Porphyromonadaceae bacterium | reverse complement strand
CCGGTACTTCTTAAAGGACACTATTCATGTGCCGGCCTGTCATTCTCTCCTATGCGTGAACTTGGTCGCTGGTATCGTGTCGGAGGGGCTCTTGACCTACAGTGGGACGAAAGCTCATCTTTACGACGTTATCTTGCTCCGGACTCGCCACCGGACAGACCTCAGTTTTACCGACCTGATTTCTTCCGTCAGATTTCAGCGGGCTTATCAGCCCATGCTGAATTAGATATGCCTATTTTTGCTATTAATATAGGTATCGGAGTCAATCTGCTCGCTCCAGAAGAAAACCGGGGTACCTACCAGAATCTTACTCTGAAAACATATCTCACCCGTTTTCTCTTTCTTAACATAGGCTATCAGTTACGTGATTTTCACAGTCAGAGTAATCTAATGCTCGGTATGGGTGTAACCATATAAAAACGGCGCCGCAACTGCGACGCCGTTGTTGGCTTACCAGGATTCGAACCTGGACAAACAGAACCAAAACCTGTTGTGCTGCCATTACACCATAAGCCAATCAAAATGCTTCAACGCCTTTATACCATCATATCCTTTAAGAAGAATTACGACAGCTTCTCGGCCCTATAAGCAACTGCAAAATTACAACTTTTTTTCTATTCCACCAATTTCTACGCCATAAATATTATCATCGAAGTGCTTTTTTAAGTTTTCGGGTCATTTTCAGGCTCCCGACAAGGTCTATATCGGCTTTTTTAACTATCTTCGCAGACTGAGCCAAAGCTTATCGAGACAACAGTTGTGCTAAATAAACTTAAAAAAGCCGCTTCTTTCGGCGTCTCGGCACCATCGAGCGTTTTAATAATAGAACATTAAATAATCAATATAAAATCCTAAGACAATTATGGACAAGCTTAGTTATGCATGGGGCCTTGCAATGGGCCAGCAGCTCAAAGGTATGGGCATGAAGGAAATCAGTCTTGACAGCTTCAAAGACGGTGTGAAAGTCGCTTTTGATGGCGGCAAACCTGAGATGGAACCTGAAGAGGCTCAGAAAATCATTCAGGATTACCTTAGCGACCTGCAGGAAAAAGCTATAGCAGCTGCTAAAGAAGCCGGCTCGAAATTCCTTGAGGAGAACAAGACCAAAGACGGTGTAAAAGTAACTCCAAGCGGTCTACAGTATGTAGTTGAGAAAGAAGGTACAGGTATGCAGCCGGGTGCTGAGGACGAAGTTACTGTACACTATACAGGTCGTCTGCTTGACGGTACTGTATTCGACAGCTCTGTAAGCCGTGGTGAACCTGCTACATTCCCCCTCAACCGTGTTATCCCAGGCTGGACCGAAGGTGTACAGCTCATGAAGGAAGGCGGTAAATATGTATTCTTTATCCCCAGCGAACTTGCATACGGTGCACAGGGTGTACCTCAGGTAATCCCGCCTCATTCGACACTTATCTTTGAGGTTGAACTTATCAAGGTTAACAGAAAGTCGAATATCATCATCTGATGATTACCGGCATCTTACATTCTATCGAACTCTAACATCACAGTAATAAAGAACAATGAAGAAGATTTCTTATGTAGCTATGGCAGCTATCGTAGCTGTCGGTGCTACAACAGTACTGAGCGGCTGTAAGTCGGAAAAGAAAGCTGATGCAGCAGCCGAGCAGAAAGCTGAAGTCGAGGCTGTGGAACAACCTATAGCTTCGGTTTCAACACTTGAGAAGTATAATGCCGAATTCTTTGCTAACACTGCTAAAAAAGCTGACGTGGCAACTGACTCGACATACGCTGTGACAGCTTCAGGCCTGAAGTATGCAGTAGTTACTCCGGGAACCGGTAAAAGTCCTAAGGCTTCTGATTCAGTAACTGTACACTATACAGGTATACTTACTAACGGAACAGTCTTTGACAGCTCTATCACCCGTGGCGAACCTGCTACATTCGGCTTAAGTCAGGTTATTCCCGGCTGGACTGAAGGTCTGCAGCTTATGAAAGAGGGAGGCACAACTGTCTTCTATATTCCCAGCAACCTTGCATACGGCGAGCGTGGTGCCGGTGGTATGATTCCGCCTAATGCCCCGCTGATTTTCGAGGTACAGCTGCTTCAGGTTAACTGATATTACACACTTACTTACCGAAGTAATCGTCTGGAAAGTGAAACATAGTTTATTTACACGTACAGCGCCGGTAACGCTGGTGGCCTCGGCTGCCGTGTTGCTGGCGCTGTGTGGCTGTGCCGGACGCACAGCCTCTAACATGAAACCTAAAGGAGTAACCGTAGAAGTAAATCCTGTCGCACCTGTGGCAGAAGCTGATACTATTGCTTCAGGGCAAGAATAATTACTTAATTCAGTATAAATTATATTCCGGTACTCAAAAACAAAAGCAAGAACAAGAATATGAAATTAAAAACTCTTATCCCCGCTGCCGCCATAGCGCTTATCATGACAGCATGCGGTTCTGAGTCAGCTTCAGACAAGAGCGTAATGCCTGCAAATGCTTCGACAGCTGACTCGGTAATGTATTATTTCGGTCAGATGCGGGCTGCGGATTACTGGCGCCAGACCCGTAATGACACGACACTGGCCAGTGAAGTATCACGCCAGGCTTATCTGCGAGGTCTACGCGCAGGTATAGAGTCTATACATGCTAACGATGAGGCCTATAATCAGGGCTTGCTGATGGGTATGCAGATGGCTATGAACATGCATGAGTTCGGTGAGATGTATAATGTCAAACCCAATACCACACTACTGATGCAGAGTCTCACTACCGGTCTGAAAAACGACTCGGCTGTAGATATGGCCGCTACCCAGAGGGAATTTACCAAACTGATGAATAAACTCAACTCAGAGCGTGAGACACGTCTTGCCGTTGAGTCAGCAAAGATACTTGCAAAAGAGGGTCCGGCCTTAGGTATGACAAAAATAGACAGCACTCTTTACGGAAAGACTCTTAAACCCGTTCAGGGTGAGAATTTTAAACAAGGTGAGAAAGCAACAGTCCAGATTAATCTCACTGATCTTAAAGGTCAGCCTATTAAGATGCGTATGCCTCAAGAAGTTACTATAGGTGATCGCTATGTAGCTGTTCCTATTTCACAGGCTGTATCAACTATGGCTCCCGGAGAAGTAAAGGAATTTCTGACCACAGCGGTAGTGCTTATGGGTCAGCGTAGCCACCAACTCAATCTTGAGCCTACACAACCCGTACGCTTCACTGTTACTGCACTCCCCGTCGCCAACTAACTCCGTACTTC
>CAMWKC010000304.1 GCA_947174735.1 uncultured Porphyromonadaceae bacterium | reverse complement strand
GCTGAAAAGTTATTTTACTTTGAGGTGAAGTGGCGTCTATACAGAAGTTAGCTGTCTCACTGAGGCAATTTTGGGCCAAAACGCTATTGCATAATCAAGAGGAGTTGATTAACTTTGCTATGGCTGACAGGTAATATACAATTCTATATAATTTAGATTAAATTAATATAGATTTATTAATATAGATTAAGATCTGTTGCGGATTTAAGGATTAAATTTGCGCATGGACAATAATCAATCATCTGTTGGTCTCACTCCGAGAGACAATTCTGATAAATACGGTGTATTTGTCAATCCGTTTGTAGACGAAGGGTTTAAAATTATCTTCGGGCAAGAGGAACATAAGGACATACTTATAAATGTGCTTAACATTATCTTTGCCGATGAGGTTGTTTTTAAGGATATAACCTATATTGACAAAGAGATTCCACGTGGACTGCAGTCCAAACGTGGTATTGTGTTCGATCTTCTGTGCGAAACTGATAAAGGCGAGAAAGTGCTTGTCGAGATGCAGAATAAACGTCAGTCATTCTTTGAGCAGCGTGCGGCGTACTATATCGCTTCGGCATTAGCACGTCAGGGTAAGGCAGGCGATGAATGGCATTACGACATCAAGCGTGTGTACGGAGTTTTTTTCCTGAACTTCAATCTGCCCGGACGCACTCCCCGGCTGCGGGTTGACCTAGAGAAACGTGACCGTCATACAGGCGAGGTATTTGACGACTATATGCGCATGACCTACATTATGTTTCCGCAGATGAAGTACAAATCGATAGACGAGTGTAAGGATAATTTCGAACGTATCATTTTTATTCTGAAAAATATGAAGACAATGGATTATATACCGGGGAAAGAGCATTTACCGATAATCGAGAAACTGGAAAAAGCTGCACGTCTTGGGGTCCTGACTGAGGGTGAACGCCTTGCGTATGACCGTGCCGTCGATGCTTATCGTGTGGAGCAGGATGCATGGCAAACAGCCATAGAAGAAGGCCGTGAGGAAGGACGCGAAATAGGTCGTGAGATAGGTCGTGAAGAAGGGCGCGAGGAAGGACGTGAAATAGGTCGTGAGGAAGGGCGTCAACAAGAAAAATTAGAGATGGCTCGTAAACTTAAAGCTTTAGGAGTTACTATAAAAGATATAATATCAGCAAGTGGCCTTTCTGAAACGGTGGTAATATCGTTGTAAACTCGGATTATTCTGAAAACTCGGATTACTCAACGAAAAAACTATGCAACAAGGAATATTTGTTATTGCTGCTGATTCCTTCAAAGGTTCGTTATCAAGTCTGGAAGTTGGTCAGGCAGCTGAAAGAGGTATAAAAACAGTGCTTCCGTCAGCAGAGGTACATATTGTTCCTGTCGCTGATGGCGGAGAAGGTACTGTTGAGGCTATCGTGACCGGTATGGGTGGTCATCTGGTCACTTGTACGGTACAGGGACCTCTCGGCGAACCTGTCATAGCTTCTTACGGTCTATACGGTGATACTGCTGTTATTGAAATAGCGGCTGCCTTAGGCCTTACACTTATAACGCCTGAAAAACGGAATCCGTGGCTAACCAGCACCTACGGTACCGGTCAGCTTATATGCGATGCCCTGAAGCGTGGTTGTCGGAATTTTCTTATAGGTCTGGGCGGTAGTGCCACAAACGATGGTGGTACCGGTATGCTTCGGGCATTAGGTTTTCAGTTTCTTGATTCCGACGGATGTCCTGTAGGCGATGGCGGTGGTGAAGTTGGACGTATAGTAAGTATTGATGACTCTAAGGTGATACCTGAACTTGCAGAAGCGACTTTTACTATTGCTTGTGACGTGACTAATCCGCTTATAGGACCGGAAGGTGCCAGCTATGTTTACGGTCCGCAGAAAGGTGCTGATGCTGAAATGGTACTTGCTTTGGATAAAGCCTTACGGCATTTCGCCGAAGTAACCGAAGACTTCTGCGGACAAAATTTCTCGGCTTTTTCCGGTGCGGGAGCTGCCGGAGGTTTGGGTTTCGCTTTTCTCGCTTTTCTCCATGGACAGCTTAAGCCAGGCATAGAAATGATACTTGACGCTGTCGGTTTTGATGAGAAGATAAAAGATGCCTCGCTTGTAATTACTGGGGAAGGACGCCTTGACCTTCAGACATGTATGGGAAAGGCTCCATACGGAGTATTACGGCGTGCCGCAACACGTCAGATACCTGTCATCGCTATATGTGGTGCCGTAGTCTCCGAAGCTGTTCCAGCTTTGACTGAAGCGGGTTTTACAGCAGTATTTCCTGTTGTTGCAGGACCGATGGCTCTTTCGGAAGCTATGAGGCCTGAAGTAGCTATGGACAATATAAGACGTACCGTAGCTCAGATTGTAAGGACTGTATTGCTGAAGTAATTAATAGTATAGTGTCTGTATTTGGGAAAGATTAGGATATTTGATATTTATTTTTTAATTTTGAATGTCAAAATCTAAAGTATGAACACTATAAATCAAACTTTATCTTTTAAAGAAAAAACTATTTCCTTCCTTTGGCAGCATATACTGCTTTGTGTTTCTCTGTTTATCATGACTTTCGGTGTGGCGCTGTGTGTGCGTTCCGATCTTGGCAGCAGTGTGATTTCTACAATACCTTTTGTCATGGCTATTGCCGGTAGTGATGGTAAAGCACCGACTCTTACAATAGGTGAGTATACTTATATTATGAACTTTGTGCTTGTTTTTCTTCAGATTGCGGTACTCAGGCGCAAGTTTCAACCGGTACAGCTATTTCAACTTGTGATAGGATTTCTCTTCGGTTTTCTGCTTGATGTAAATATGTGGCTGACATCTCCCGTGATACCGGAAACATTTCTTTCAAAAGCAGCTGTACAGCTCGGAGGCTGCTGTGTGCTTGCTATCGGCATATCATTTGAAATACGCTGCGGCTCCGTGACTATGCCCGGCGAAGGACTTCCCGTAGCTATCAGTCGAGCTACGGGTATACTTTTTTCAAAAGCTAAGATTATGGTTGATATTTCACTGGTGGTTATTGCTGTTGTACTTGGCTATATATATTTTGGAAGCTGGCAGTGGCAGGTAGTAGGACCTGGTACACTTGTAGCTATGATTCTTGTAGGGGCTGTGGTAAAGATACTTGAACCGCGTTTAGGATGGTTTTCACAAGTGGTATGCTATCGACCCGGCTGCCGCCGCTATCTCTACGGTCTTGCCCGGTATCTTTATCATAAAATTAGCTAATAAAGATAAATCAGATAAATCAGATGTC
>CAMWKC010000303.1 GCA_947174735.1 uncultured Porphyromonadaceae bacterium | reverse complement strand
AACAAAAAATAGCATCAACAATCACCGAAAATCAGTGATGATGTGAACGAGGTGTAGGTTCCGGTGCGAAACGATTGGGAAACTCCCAGTGCTGACGCGGGTGAGACATGGCCCATATCACAAGTCCGATACCTAACAATATGAAAGGTATGCTGAGCATCTGACCGATGTTCATACCGTAGTGGGCTATCATGTCATATTCCGACTGTACCTGAACATTCTTAACATATTCTATGAGGAAACGGGGCAGGAAGATACCTATAAAGAATACACCTGTTATAAGCCACGGACGTTCTTCGGCGTTACGTTTCCAGTACATCCACATCAGCAGGGCGAACAGGACGAAGTAACACAGTGCTTCATAGAGCTGAGTGGGGTGAGCCGGTACGGTCTCACCGTTTCGCATAAAGATAAATCCCCACGGTAGGGTAGTGGGACCACCGTAGATTTCGCTGTTCATAAGATTACCCAGGCGTATCAGACCACCTACGAGGGCTATCGGAATGACAAGTTTATCGAAAGTCCAGCTGGCAGGTTTTTTTGCCACGAACCATGAGAACAGAAACACAGCGATTATATTGCCTATAGTTCCTCCGTGGCTGGCAAGTCCTCCTTGCCATACTTTGAAGATTTCTGCCGGATGGGCTGAGTAGTAATCCCATTCGTAAAAGAAAACATGGCCTAAGCGTGCGCCGACGATTGTGGCTACCACCACGTAGGCGAGCAGTATGCCGAGCCAGCTTTCGGGAGCGCCTTCGTGTTTGAACATGCGGGCCACTATATTGTAGCCGATGATAAAACCTACGGCGAAAGCCAGACCGTACCAGCGCACACTGAAAGGGCCGAGTGAGAAAATCACCGGGTCGGCGTTCCAGACGATGAAGTTAAGCATTAGGAAAATGTTGAGTTAATGTTGAATATATTATTTGTTACGGAGCAGAGCTCCGGGCGGAAACAAGCTTCGCGACGGCTTACGGAGCAGAGCTCCGAGCGAAGACTAGCTTCGCGATGGCAAAAGCTTTGCGATGGTAGAAGCTTCTGGGGAGGGGGCTTCAGGCTGACAAAGTTACGGACACCATCTGTGGCTCGGTTGATGGCCGCAGGTGGTGTCCGTAAGTGGCGTCTGTAGCTGAAGCATTAGCCGTAGCTGAAGTGTTGTCAGCTGATCATTACAGATTACCGGCTATTTCGGCTGTATCCTGTGCTATCATCATCTCCTCGTCAGTAGGAATGACAACGACGTGCACTTTGGAGTCTTTACCGGAAATTTCGATTTCCTCACCACGTACCTTGTTAGCTTCGGCATTAAAGGTAATACCCATGAAAGCGAGCTGTTTGCATATCTTTTCGCGGGTTGAGGTCTGATTTTCACCCACACCGCCGGTGAAAACGATTACGTCTACACCACCGAGTACGGCTGCGTAGGCACCGATATATTTAAGAATACGATATTCATACATATCGAGAGCTAATTTGGCACGCTCGTCACCTGCTGCCACAGCATTCTCGATGTCACGCATATCACTTGATATACCGGATACGCCGGCTACACCTGACTGTTTGTTGATAAGTTTCATAAGACCGTCAGCATCGAGATTGTCTTTCTTGATGAGATAGGCCAAAGCACCCGGGTCAACGTCACCTACGCGGGTACCCATCATAAGTCCTTCGGTAGGAGTCAGACCCATAGAGGTATCAACACTCTTACCGTCGGCTATGGCTGTGATGCTGGCACCGTTGCCGATATGGCAGGTGATGATACGCTGTTTGTCGTATGGCAGTCCGAGGAACTCGCAGGCACGACGGCTTACATAACGATGGCTGGTGCCGTGGAAGCCGTAACGACGTACGCCGTATTTCTCATAAGCCTCGTATGGCAGAGCGTACATGTAGGCCTTGGCCGGCATAGTCTGGTGGAAAGCTGTGTCAAAGACACCCACCTGTGGTACACCAGGTATCAGATCAGTGACAGCCTCAATGCCGGTGATGTTAGCCGGATTGTGAAGAGGAGCCACATCATAACATTCCTTAACCTTTTCGATGACTTCCGGAGTGATAAGTACTGACTTTGAGAACTTATCCATGCCGTGTACCACACGGTGACCTACGGCACCTATTTCATCGTAGCTTTTAATTACGCCTTCTTTCGGATCGGTCAGAATGTCAAGTACATTCTTTACAGCCTCCTTATGTGTGGGCATATCGACTACAATAGTCTCTTTAGAGCCGTCGGGGCGCTTGAACTTCAGAAAGGAATCAGGCAGACCGATTTTCTCTACACCGCCTTCGGCGAGCACTTTCTTGTCAGTACTGTCGATGAGTTTGTATTTAACGCTGCTGCTGCCGCAGTTGAGCACAAGTATTTTCATAACAAGAGATAAGTTGTTGGCTTTGTTGTGGAAATGGGTAGAATAAATTGGCTCAAAGGTTTTTATCGCCTATAGCCTGATTGCAGGTTACGATGATAGTGTTAACAATGTCATCGACTGTAGCACCGCGTGAGAGGTCGTTGACCGGGGCTGCAAGACCCTGAAGAATAGGACCTACGGCTCCTGCACCTGCAAGACGCTGTACGAGCTTATATGCTATGTTACCCACTTCAAGCGAGGGGAAGATAAGGGTGTTGGCATGACCGGCTACAGGACTTCCGGGAGCTTTCTGAGCACCTACCGAGGGTACGATAGCAGCATCGCTCTGCAGCTCACCGTCGATTTTGAGTGTCGGATCAAGCTGGTGAGCCAGCTCAGTGGCAAGACGTACTTTATCAACACGCTCATGACTGGCGCTGCCTTTGGTAGAGAAGCTCAGCATTGCTACTACCGGATCAAGACCGGCTATATCGCGGGTAGTCTTGGCTGTGGCTATTGCTATCTGTGCAAGTTCTTCAGTTGTGGGATCAGGCACAACGGCGCAGTCAGCGAAGACGAGCATGTGGTCCTCACCGAAAGGCACATCTTCAGGCAGCAACATGATGAAGGCACCGGACACAACGGTGATACCCGGTTTCATCTTGAGCACCTGGAAGGCAGCACGCAGCACATGTGATGTGGGGCTGAGCGCACCGGCTACCATACAATCGGCAAATCCGCCTTTGATAAGCAGACAGCCCAGATAGAGAGGATTTTTGACAGTTTCGCGGGCTTCCTCGATAGTGACGCCTTTTTTCTTGCGCAGCTCGCAGAAGAGTTCGGCATACTTCTCTGTGAAGCTTGCATCATTCTGGTCGTAGATTGAAGCCTCAGCTATATGAGTC
>CAMWKC010000302.1 GCA_947174735.1 uncultured Porphyromonadaceae bacterium | reverse complement strand
ATCTACGGATATACTTCTCTTCATTGTATATTGGACATATTACTGATAGTATAAATTTTGAGGTATGGGAAGAGTAATCTATCATTTTTTATATCAAAGTATTTTAAGCTATAAATTAAGTATATTTACATTAAATAGTAATAAATCTTTATTAATATATCACAACAAGACAATTAAAAATAAATTTATACACTTAATATTTATATCCTTATTGCCATAAGGAGAATCTGGATCGGATGAAGAGCTTTACGGCCGGTCCCGTCAAGTATTTGTTGGCGGCAACTTGTACCTGGAGCCGCTATAATAGTGGGAGAGGTTGCTTGACGTACAGCCGGAAATAACACTTGTTCACCGATTGCCATTGATAGTTCATAGTTATTTCGGTCGTAACCGAAAGTACCTGCCATACCGCAACATCCAGAGGGTATAACCTCAACCTTATAATTGACCGGAATAGATAACATCTCTTTACTTGGCAATATCGATACCAAAGCTTTCTGGTGACAATGCCCGTGAAGTTTAATATGTTTTTCGTTTTGGGTAAATTGGTCGGAAGTAATGTGGCCTTTTTTATATTCACGTACAATAAACTCATCGAATAACAAAGTACGTTTAGCCAATGTGTTAGCAGCTTCTTTTAGCTCGGTATCGACCAAATCAGGATACTCATCTCTGAACGATAAGATACACGAAGGTTCCAATCCTACCAAAGGTACTTCATCACTTACAATATCCTTAAGTAAAGTGACGTTTCTATTAGCCAATGATTTAGCTTTTTTAAGCAATCCCTTTGAAATATCCACACGCCCGCTGTCAACATGATTTGGTATCGTAACTTCATATCCAAACTTTCGCATCAACTGTATAAATGCAATACCAATTTCTACCTCCATATAGTTGGTAAATTCATCAGCAAACAGACACACACGACGTTCAAGAGGCTTTGTAGAAGGATTTCGTTTAAGCCACTTTCTAAGTGAGTACTTATAAATACCTGGTATGGCCCTATGCTTATCAAATCCCATCACCTTACGAATGATACTTCCGGTCAGCGTTGACTTAACAAAGCCATTGTACACCTTCGGAGCTATCATACCAACACGTTGAATTTTACTCAAATCAGAGGTAAGCCTGACAGCTAAAGGTACGGACGTCTCATCATAATGATGTTGCAAATATTCAGCTTTATAGCGTGCCATATCGACATTTGACGGACACTCTGATTTGCACCCTTTGCACGATAGACATGTAGCCAATACGGTCAGTATCTCAGGTTGAGAGAATACTTTGTCTGAAGCAGGGTGAATTAAAAGTTCTCGCAACAAATTGGCTCTCGCTCTTGTGGTGTGGTTTTCGTTGCGTGTGGCACGATAAGACGGACACATAGTGCCACCAAATAGATTGGACTTACGACAGTCACCTGAACCGTTACATTGTTCTATAGCACACAGCCATCCCTTACGGGCTGAAAAATCAAAGTATGTCTTTATCCCTAAATCGTGGGCTTCATAGCGTAGACTTACATCCATAGGTGGAGTCCTGACTATCTTCCCTCGGTTTAGAATTCCGTGTGGGTCACATACATTCTTGAACTCTATGAATATATCGTTGATTTTCTCACCGAGTAATAACGGAATAAACTCACCGCGTAAGCGTCCGTCTCCATGCTCTCCGCTAAGACTGCCACGATGTTTTTTTACCAACAGAGCAGTTTCAGTTGCTACTTTACGGAATAGTTTTCTGTCTTTATCTTCCTTAAGATTAAGAATAGGTCTTAGATGTAATTCGCCGGTAGAAATATGACCATAGAACACGCAGTCAAGTCCATTCTCATCCAGCATCGCTTTAATATCCTTGACAAACGCACCGAGTCTATAAGGAGCTACTGCCGTATCTTCGATAACAGCTACAGGCTTAGCACTTCCGGGCATACCCGATAACAACCCTAATCCAGCCTTTCGCAGATTCCACACACGTGATATGTCATTTTTTTCAACTACCGTAAAATCATAACAAAGCCCTCGGTTTTTTAATGAGTCGATGATGGTTTCGGTTTTAGTATCCAACTCGGCTGGTGTTGCTTCAGCAAGCTCTATAACCACTATAGCAGCAGGCTCTCCCTGGATAAAGAAACGATTTTTTTGCTGTTCGAGATTACCTTTACTGAGATTTAAAATCTTGTCATCAATCAGTTCGACAGCTACAGGATTTGACTGTAAGGCAATAAGGTTTGCTTCATAAACCTTATTATCGTCACTGCAGTGAGCACAGATAAGACGTTTATATTCTAGTGGTAATGGATCAAGAGAAAGTTTCAATTCGGTTGCAAAACCGATTGTCCCTTCCGAACCGGCTAAGACTTTACAGAAATTGAATTTATTTTTACTGTATGGCTCAAAAGTGTCAGTATGCAACAGTTCATCAAGAGCATATCCGGAATTTCGTCTTCTCAGTTCTGCGTCAGGAAAAGCTCGGACGGTTTCTTCACGTATTTCTTCTTTTGAGAATAGGTCACAGATATATTTGTAAATTCGACCTTCTAATGATGGAAGGGTAGTTTTCTTTTTTACCTCTGCCGGAGTAAGTGACTTAAATAATACTACTGAACCATCACTTAATACAGTTCGTGCTTCCAAAAGATGATCACGCACACTGCCGTACACCAGCGAATGTGTACCGCACGAATTGTTGCCTGTCATACCCCCTATGCAGCAGCGGTTGGCAGTGGAAGTTTCCGGCGAAAAGAAAAGACCGTATGGTTTCAGAGCTATGTTAAGTTCATCAAGTACGATTCCTGGTTGTACTCTTACCCATCGCTCTTCGGCATTGATTTCCAAAATCTGATTAATATGTCGCGACATATCAACAATAAGTCCCTGACCTACTACCTGACCTGCCAATGAAGTTCCCGCTGTTCTCGGTATGAGATTGAGATTATTATTCGCAGCGTACTTTACCAGCGTTATAATATCCTCTTCATCACCTGGGTACACCACTCCTATCGGAGTTTCTCTATAGGCTGAAGCATCAGTAGAATAAATAACCTTATGCTCCAGATCGGTAAAGACATCTCCATTTATTTTTAACTCTTCAAGATTCATTCAAAATTACTTATGATTGTCTTAATAGTATATATTTCCACAGAGGTAATATTAAATCAAGATTAGTAATGTCTTTCGCTTTTGAAGGAAGTTTTTATAATTTGTTGTATATTATAGCTCTGCAAGTTTGTGAAAACTATTTTTCAAGTTTCATTGTAT
>CAMWKC010000301.1 GCA_947174735.1 uncultured Porphyromonadaceae bacterium | reverse complement strand
AACTCACATTCGCCCGTAAGGAATACGAATACATACGTAAAAGCGGAAGACAGCCCTATCTGAATTACAGTCTCAACGATTTGGGACGTGCAGTGTACAATAACAGAAATTTTGATGAAGCGATAAGAATATCGGAACAACTGCTTGATTCAGCTGTAAAAAGCGAGGATTATTATCTGTATAATGAAGCTCTGAGACTTAAAGGTTTATCTCTGATTGAAAAAACACTTTATAAAGAAGCCTATCCTATTTTTACCGAAATATGCAGTGGTAAGTTCCCAGGAACAAGAGATTCTCTGGATTTAAGCCGTATTCTTGTAGAGATTAACAAACCAAACGAAGCAAAACTTCTGTTAGACAAGACTTCGGATAATTATAATAAACCTCTGAGAAATCTTATTAACTACAAAATATATAAAACTCTGGGACAGTATGATAAGGCACTTCTGGAACTTGAATATACTGACCGGGTATGTGACAATTATTATTTAACCGCCATAGATTACAATCTTTCCACTTCTCTGACACATTATCTTGAGACAGACAAAGAACTGACAAAGGCTAAACTAAAAAACTCACGGTTTCTGATATGGATTATAATATTATCTTCCGTTATTATATTTAGTACTACGACTTATATAATATTAATTCTATATCGTCGGCAAAAAAGACTGACAGAAGAAAAAGTACGATTCGCATCTCAGCTTCAGGAGGAACTGAGTCAGAGCCGCGAGAATAATACCAATTCTGTTTCTGTAATAAAAAGCCTGATGTCCACAAAATACGAACTGTTGGAACAGCTCTGCGGAATAGTACTTACCAGTAACGACACAAAGACTGCCCGGCGTAAGATAGCCGATACCGTCACGAAGCTTATCGACGACCTCTCCATACAGAGTGAAAAAATAACGGAATTAGAAAACTATGTAGACTCGCTGTACGGAAATCTCTTCACCGATTTCCGTAACGACCTCCCTTCTCTCAAAGAAGCGGATTACCGGCTTTACCTCTTTTCTGTCCTGCGACTGTCGAATGCCACAATACAGCTTCTTCTGAAAGAGGATAAGGTGATGTCAGTGTACAACCGTAAGAAACGTCTGAAAGAAAAAATCAGACAGCTTAATGAGAAAAAAAGTAAACGCTATCTGGCATATTTTATCTAACTGACTTATACTCAGCATATTTAGCTAATTAGTCTTTTATAACTTACATAACTTGCTTATAATCAATAATATAATAATGATTTAAATCAAAAGACTAATATTTGATTAGTCTTTTGATTTAAATCATTATTAATCAGTATACTTTATCACTTAAAAAGACTAATGAAAACGGTTCCGAAATTACTTTGGGACCGTTTTCTTATCCTAACTTTGCGACCGGAATCAAAATTTTCTATTCATGAAACAACATGATCTTAGATATACTGACTTATTCAGTAGTCGGAGGTACGGTTTTTTGTACGGAAATGATTTCCGTACAAAAAACCGTACAAAAATCGTATTACCACTTCTCTTACTTTGCTTATCTTTGCGAGATTATCCATTCTAAATACTTTCTCTATGAAGAAATTCTTTACATTAATTTTGCTGGCGTCAGGTATTACTCAGGCGTCGGCATACGAGCCTTTCATCAGAGAGGACCGCGCGTGGGAGTATATCACCGAGTCGGGAGTATACGGAGGCTGGACAACCACCCGTCTGATGCATTTTGACGGTACTGTCGAGGTCAACGGCAGACTCTACCACAGCTTCGTAAACTACAGCAGTACCCATTATCCGCAGGGTATGGAATATCCTGAGACTGCCGAGCCTGAAGAGAACTGTTCCCCATCGTATTATCGTGAGGAAGGCGAGCGTGTGTATGTCCTTACTAAAAACGGATGGCCGTTTCAGGCCGAGCTCGATCCGGTTGTTGAGGATGACAGTTTCGGAGAAGGTCTGATTTTTGATTTCACTTTGACACAAGGACAGGCAACATCGGATATGGTATTTTCCGAAGGCGGGGAGCTTCATACTGTAACTCTTCCCGATGTCACGGTAGGAGATGAACCGTGCCGTAGCTATACCTTCCATCAATCTTACGGAGATAATGATGACCCCCTGATAGGTAATATTCCCTGTTATTTCACTGAAGGCTTGGGTCTCTGTGAATATGGTATATTGCCCTATGTACCGATGGACCTCCCGACAGGACCCGTTTATTCCTTTCTCGGACGATTGTATTCGGACGTAGGTGATATACTGTGGCAGGATTCACATTATCCTAAGGAGAAACAGAATCTGGTAGTATATGAGGACCGTATATGGGAGTACACCTGCGGAACAACCGGCACATACCGTAACCTTGCCATAAAAGTGAAATTTGAAGGTACAGAGACAATAGAAGGTCGGGAGTATGCCCGTCTCTGTCTGCTGTCGTCACTGGAATGGCAGCGTTATAACAATGAGATAACAGAGTATCGTGATTACACCGCAGATGGTTCGGAACCGAAAGTTATAGGATATGTCCATGAGGAAGATGATAAAGTTTATACCTGGGCCAAGGATAAGGAGTACCTGGCGTTTGACCTTGCCTCACCCAGAGTGGCTGTACCGTGTATCCCCAGATGGAGGATAAATGATATTGATATTATGGAGAAAGCTGTATTTGTACTTTCGACACCGAAAGCAGTATGGAACGGAGAAGAAGGTGAGTACGGACTATGGAAAACCTATATGGTTGATAAAGCATATTTCGAGGAGGTCTGGGACGATACTGTCAGGCAGTATGACTTTTTCGAGCCGTATTACTATGATCCGGCTCCCATGTTTGTTGTCGGAGTAGGTCCATGCGGTATGTCAGCCGGAGGAGGTACCGTTTTGGGGTTTGAACCGGTTACTTTCGATACCGGAGGAGGCATAGGTTATTGGCTCAATAATGTCTATGATCTTGAAGGTAATATTATATTTAAAGGCAATAATGATGATAGGCCTATGGTAGATGTATCAGCATCAATTGCCGATTATAACGATATGACGATTGTCTATGACCTCACAGGACGTGAGGTATCACAAGGTGAGAACGCCACTGACGGACTGACTTCGGGTATCTACATTGTGCGTAAGGGCAACACCACATCAAAGACTATGATAAAATAATAGCAATATTTTTCCTTTTGCGAGAACTGTCTGCTTCAGAATAGTCTGAACGTCATTACTGGCTTGTCTAAAGACAGACGGCTCACACCGGACCCGGTACAGATTTCTTCAATCCGTTCATGGTC
>CAMWKC010000300.1 GCA_947174735.1 uncultured Porphyromonadaceae bacterium | reverse complement strand
CCGATGTACCGGGTAAGGGCATACCGGAGTAAGTCATAGCACGACCCTTCACTGTGGCAATGCTGTCATCAGAAGCTATTTCAGGCTGCTCAAGGGTCACGAAAAATGTGGGCTGGCGATAATCAGCCACCTGTACTGACGTACTTCCCACCTCACGTTCATCTATGAGGACCTGCACATTGAAGCGTCCCAACAGACCTCCGCGCGGTATGGCAAGGCGTCCTGAAGCACGTCCGTCACTACCTATAGTCAGATCAGTCGAAGCTGCTTCCTGCCAATTAGCATCAAGCAGACGTACACGGCAGCTCTTGCCACCTGCCAAATTAATCCGACTGCCATCAATAGTATAAGTCAGTATACCAAAACCGATAGTGTCACCGGGATGATATATAGACAGGTCAGGCAATACAGTAGCGTATGTACGTTCTTTGCTGTTATTATTACGGGCAAAGGTATAAATATCGGTGATAGTCACATCACCATCCTTACGCACCACAGCACGCCATTCACCTTTAGGTATATCGACACGACCATTCTTATCAGTAGTCATTACGCTTTGACGTACCCATGAATTTCCTCTCCTGACCTGAAGAGTAACCTCAGCTCCCTGTACAGGTTGCTGACCATGTCCGTCGGCTACATACAGACGTGTGACCGGGTCATCATTACTTTGTATAGTCACAGCCGTTGCTACAAGCGCACTCACCGAAAACGACTGTACCCAACCGCGACGGCGTATTTCATCAGGTATGCCGTCAGCACCGGGTTTGGTCGATGCTACTACTATGTAACGTCCGGGAGTCTGGGCATCGAAAGTGAAATCACTCTTTACTACTCTTGGCACAGAACTGCCGTCTGCCACCTGCACGGAAGCAACCGGTTTACGTCCCTGTATCAGATGGGCAACATCACGGTCATCAGCTGAATTTTCCGGTATCTTATAGAGCAAGAGCCAAGTAGCTTTACCATTAGCAATTTTTACCTTTCCGTTCACCGGAGCACCGGGAAGATACTGTGTGCACATATCTATATTAACAAGGCCTTGCGACATACGTGCTAAAACGTTGTCAAGGGCAGGAGCTGCACCGAAGCGTTTCTTCAGCCCTGCTACATAATCATAAAAGTCACGGTAAGCCTTAATATCGTTGTCTGACAACAAACCGTTGGCAGCAGCAGGAAAACGAAGATCAGCAAGCCTGACTACTAACGGTACACAGGCAGCGTTGGTATCAAAACGTTTTAGCCATGATTCAATAAAATCCGCACGCTGTTCATAAGGCATAAGATCTACTTTATGACCTACCCATGCTATCAGAGCTTCTGTAGTGCCATGAACCTCATGCCAGGCTATCATACGGTCTACTATATTCATAGCTTTCAAAGTATCGGCAGAACCTGGCTGTGAATTACCGGAAGTCGGTAAAGCAAATGGCAGCAAAGGCATAAGCTCATCGGTACTGCCAGAAAAAGAACCTAACAGATCAACAGAACGCAAAGCTATAAAGTCAGCGACGGTCATACCGGCAGTACGTGCGTCACCAAGATTATCAGCAAGCGAACCGAGCTGTTCTATAGGTAAATCAAAGCCCTTATCAAGCTCACCACACGCCTCACCGACAAGGCGCTTCACTTCAGCAGCAAACTGCTCACCGCTCCATTCGAGCGGATCCTCGGCAAGCGGTTGGAGCGGTAGAGTACGTCCGTCGAACACCCGGGACTGCGAACGATAAACCTCATTGAGGCCGGTAGCCTCAAGCAAAAGTCCTACTCCGCGCCAGGGTTGCGGCAGACATTGGGCCACAGAGTCGAGCAACTTCATCTCCGCACCTACACCGGCGCGGTCAATAAGTGAACGCGCTATCGACAGACGTACAGCAGCCTCAAGGGCCTCTACCGAACGTCCGGCATCAAGAGAAGCCTGTAGGCCGGCTGCAGCACGGGCAGCCTCCTCGGCCGGAAAAGCGAAATCAGGCTCCGAGCTTCCCCCTTTGGCGGGAGCGGCGCCGGCTACCGGAAGTCCGATAGCAAGAAGGGCTGCCGCAACGGCAGCCCGTCAATTAACTGGAAAAGTCATTACTGTATAGATTGTCAAAAACTATCGACTGTCATTTCTTCTTATTATGCTTATGCTTGGGATTTTTTGACCGCATTTCACGCATCTTCTCCCGAAAACGGTTCTCAGCATCCTTAAGCTCATACACTTGTTTTGGAGTCAGAACCTTCCTAAATTTTTCATCATAGCGTCCCTCAAGCTCGGCTTCACCGCTCTTAGCTTTGTTTATAGCCTCTGACACGGCATTATAGTCAGCCTCAGAAGCATCGGGATCATTCTTGACCTTACGCTCAAGTTCCATAGCAGGCTCCCACAATTTGTGCCGCTCATCCATCTGAGCCGAATACAGATCAAAGAAAGGACGACATTGTTCATCGCTCAGTTTGAGTTCCTGAGCAAGAAATTTCATCTTGAATTCCTTAACTTCACGGAACATTTCATCTTTCGATTTATCGCAGCGGTCCTGAGCCGAAGCCAGACCGCAAGCAGCAATCAATATAAGTGAAAGAAGTAAATATTTTTTCATTCGGTAGCTTTTAACAGGTTTTTATCATTCTCGGTCAACAGACTCACATAAAATTCACGGCCTTTGCCGTACAACACACAGTCATTTCAGCAAATGGTCGGGGATACTTATAGCGGCATACTGCGGAGAGAGAGAATAACCGAAGTCAGCCTCGAAATCCTCGATACTGCTGTAATTACCGCTCACTTCAGCTTCCAAGGCTGTATCACTTTCATAAGTGGGCATCATTACCACTGAAGGTATATCGGTCCCGGTCATCGCTACCACTACCGATTCTGGAGGATTATCGAGATATAAGCTTCCGGCATCGGTTGCGGTATGAAAGACCTTCATCATAAGCCATATACCTACAAACATTGCAGCCAGATAGATATATGGTTTGATTCGTTGCCATACCGACATAGGAGCCGGTGTCTCAACCTCGGGATAAGGAGGCAGCTTAGCGCTAACCTCATCGAAAAGCCGGTCAAAGTATCCTTCAGGCACCGTCATACCGGTGTCACGTCCGTATTTATCTATGATTTTTTCTTCTAAGTTCATGTCACAGGATACTTTATTTACTGTTGATTTCTGATTTTTTTAGGATTGTCACGCAGGCATCTCGCGTCTGCATTTTGGTGATATGACACTCCCTTGTGGCGTGGGTTTAAGCACCATACCAATTTTAACGTTACATAACCCTCTTTTTTAC
>CAMWKC010000299.1 GCA_947174735.1 uncultured Porphyromonadaceae bacterium | reverse complement strand
CATTATAAAGAAAACACTCTGTCAGCCGGCTGACAGAGTGTTTTCTTTATAATGTAATATCGTAATTAACTCACAGCCGTTTTTCAGGCATTGCGGGCGAAGGAAGGTTCCTTATAAGTACGTGTACCTAACTCACGGTCAATCTGAAGCAGACCGGTACCGTCATCACCGACCAGTGAAAGGTCATCGATGATATGCTGTACAGTCTCTTCCTCGTCTACCTGTTCAGCTATGAAAGCATTGAGCATCTGGCGTGTGGCATAATCTTTTTCCTCAATGGCCTGTGTATAGAGAGCATTGATTTGGGCTGTTACCATTTCCTCATGTTTTAAGGTAGCGACAACAGCATCAAGCGTAGAATTCCATACAGCGGGAACACCGGTTATCGGCTGAAGCACAGCACGCGAACCACGGGCGTGAACATAGTCAATAAGAGCGAGAGCGTGAGCATACTCTTCCTGCGATTGAACACGGTACCACTTGGCGAAACCACGACGTCCTTCCGATTCAAAATATAACGACATCGAGAGATAGAGATATGATGACCACATCTCCAGGTTTATCTGCCCGTTAAGGGCTTCTGACATTGTCTTGCTTATCATGATAATGAAATGCTTTTCTACAGACGGTACAATACCGTCTCGTGTAATGTTAAATCTGTAATTATAACATTCAGCCTAAGTCCTCTGTTCAATTTTTCCGAGTTTATATTAACCGGGCTGCAATTACTCAGCATCCCACTCTCCTTTTACATACACAGTCACAGTGCCGTCGGCTACTTCAGGCCATGTACCCACAAGCCGTTCGATAGTTTCGACAGCATTACGCCGGGCCCGTTCGTGCAGACCGCGCTTATAAAGTCTGTCTCTTACCTGACGCGCCCAACGCTGCTTTACCATGTTTTCCTCGGCAGCAGTGAGCGTACGGGGCATCAGCAGGCTTTCGGCATCCCATGAATCAAGCACTTCGTATGCATCCGGGCCGGCGTTTTCACGTATTTCCATCTTCTCAAACGGCAGTCTTACCGTCACAGTATCACCATTCCGGTCAAACTTCATATTGTCAAGATCAAACAATATACGTCCTTCGACTTTGACACGGGCTACAATCCACTGACCGTTTACGGAATCACGCATCATCAGCTCCTCACGCAGAGCAAGGGTACATAACGACGACATACTGCGCAACGAGGATATACGCGCAGCCGCTATATCATAATGTGGGTCGGAGGAAGGTTTCTGACGATTGTACCACATAAATCCGGCGGCCACACAAACGCCAAGTATTACAAGCACTATAATAAGACGAACTATTTTTTTCATATTCAATATCAGTATTACAGTAACACAATCACCGGAAGGTAACCCGGGCCGTATACCCATGTTCAGCAGCTAAAGCTGAGATAAACTCGGTAGCCGATGCCCGGGCTGTCTGACGCAACTGCTGTTCTATATCATGGTTAGCGGCCAACTCACGTTGCAGCGAAGCAGCCATCATACTCTTGAGTTCGCTGCGCTCACGCGGCGTTATGGCCGAACGCAGACCGGTGACACGCACATGCTCCTCACGCAACTCCATATCACGGCCGGCATAAGCTACCTGTATAGGCGGAAAATCAACCTCCACCACTTTAGCGGCAGAGTCAACATGCACGTCTTCAGGGCGTAGCTGCGACAGATCGGCCGAAGCGGTCAGATAAGTATCATAACTGTAAACACCTATACGAGCGCCGATTTTGAGATGATTGACAGCAGCACGTACCCACGAACTGACATCGGAAGCTTCACGCATACGTTCATCGCGGACGCGGCCTACCTTACTGAGCGACATTTCAGCCAGACGCAACTCGCTCACATCAGACAGAACAGAGCGGAAATCTATAATTTCGGTCTCAGGCTTTTTCTCCTCCTGACGCTGGCAGGAGACGGTGAGCACAAAAAGCAGTATACCCGAAAGCAACATCACATATCTTCTTATTTCTTTCATAGCATTATAACTGTAGAGTTCTATTCCATATTGTGACACATTCTGACCTATACTGTTTAAATCTGTCCGAAGCCTGTAAGGCATATAAACGAATTATTTTGAAAGCCTGCTTATTTTGCTTAATTTTGCACTCTGTAAAGGCACTGAGGCCCCCGTCAACATGAATCAGGAATCCACCCAAGTACAACAGCAGCCGAACGTCCCGCCCGATGATATAAGGCATGACATCATCAACTACGATGACATAATCAAGATAGTGCCGGCCCTGAACGGCCACAAACGACTTGTCGACAGAGTCATGCACTGGCTCTGGCTCGACAAGTGCAATGATGTGCACGAACGTTGGTGTCATTACCGGGGTGCGGTATTCGCTCAGCATCTGGTGAAAGATGAATTCCGTTTTCAGTTGCGTGTAGATAATGAACAGATATTGGCCGATATGCCTCCGGGTGCTTTCATAACCGTCAGCAATCATCCCTTCGGCAGCTACGACGGCATTATACTACTTGCATTGGTAGGCAAATACCGTCCTGATTTCAAAGTGATGGTCAATCTGATACTAAACCAGATACAGGCTATGCGCGAATCATTCATAGCTGTTGATGCTTTAGCTACCGATGATCCTGAAAAGAAGAAAGTCTCGATGCACGGCATACGCGAAGCCCTGCGGCAGCTGAAGACCGGACATCCGGTAGGTTTCTTTCCGGCCGGTGCCGTATCAAAGATAGACCGCCATCTGAAGACCTATGACCGCCCGTGGCAGCCGACTGTCATACGCCTCATACAGCAGGCCAAGGCACCCGTGGTACCTGTTTTCTTTCACGGTCGTAATTCTATGTTGTTTAATATCTTAGGTATGATTGACTGGCGTCTGCGCACTTTAAGGTTACCGCGTGAGCTTTTCAATATGACCGGTAAAACTGTTCATGTAAGTATAGGTGAGCCGATATCGGTGGAACAGCAGCTTCAGTACAGAACTGTCGAAGAACTCGGCCGGTTTCTGCGCGAGAAGACCTATCAACTGAGAGAGCAATATAAATGAACAATACTGATAATACAATTACCCTCTCGGCCGAAGCCGCAAAAGCCAAGCAGAGATTTTCGATAATAGGCAATTCACCGGCTCTGCTACAGGCTATAGAACGTGCCGTCAAGGTCGCTCCGATTGACCTGTCGGTGCTGGTAAGCGGCGAGAGCGGTACAGGAAAGGAGTTCTTTCCGAAAATAATACATCATTTCGGAGCACGTAAGCACGGCAAATACATAGCTGTCAACTGCGGTGCCATACC
>CAMWKC010000298.1 GCA_947174735.1 uncultured Porphyromonadaceae bacterium | reverse complement strand
TCATTCAGAAGTTTACCCTGATTGGTATTACCGGTAATTTTTGAGACAGCAACTTTAGCCATAAGGTAAATCTGTCTTTCCGCAACGCCATATTTCAGCAACCGACCGTTGTCATAGAGCAGAAAACAAGCAAGATTCCTACCGGGAAGATACTCAGACAGCATAAATGTGTCAATACCATCATTTATATTGACCCAACTCCGAAGCTGTTCGAAATTCTTAGGCATAAAAGACCCTGTTCCGGAAGTTGTGCCTTCGGAATAATCGCGTATCCAGAGAGGAAAATCAAGTTTTATATCCTCTGGCTTAATAATCTTAGGTATAAGCTGATAATCAGGAGTCAGGCCTGTTCCCTCCAGAAGTTTATAAAGCGATAGTTTGCTGATTACGGCTTTTGAAAATTTGGGAGGTATCTTGTGAAAACGAACATCAAACGGATGCTCACTCCAGTAAAGAACTTCCGGTTCAGGAATTATTACTGCGTACTTAATGTCGTTTTCAGCAATAATTTTTTCCATAATCTCTCTGTAGTCGGGAGCATTGTAGCCTGGTACCTTATATACTTTGTCATAAAGGCCTTCATATATGCCGTAACGGTTATAGCATACATCTGTTCCGATAAAACGCAGTTTATCTTTAAACAATTCGCTCTTGTTGAGAGAACGTACTACAGAGCGTGAAGTCACTCCGCAAGCCCCAGTGACCAGTACATTGATTTTTTCCATTTTTAGAAATTAGCTGAAGTGTTTGAGCACACGTTCTATATCTGTGTCGGAGAGGTCATGGTGCATAGGCAGGCAGAGCACTGTGTCGGCGATTTTATTGGCTACGGGAAGGTTTTCACGTGAAGCCGAAGGCAAACCGCGATAAGTGCTGAACTCGCTGATAAGAGGGTAGAAGTAGCGGCGTCCGAGTACATTATTTTCTTTCATATCGAAATAGAGACGGTCTCGGGTCTTACCGAATTTTATAGCATCGATAAAGATAGGGAAGTAGCTATAATTATGTCGAACCCCGGGCATATCGTCGAAGAATGTAACACCTTCAACGTTTCTCAAAGCATCGCGATATATATTAGCTACTCTACGGCGTGCAGCTATAGCATTATCAACCTGCCGTAGATTGAGCAGTCCGTAAGCAGCGCGTATCTCATCCATCTTAGAGTTTATACCGGGTGCCACAACTGTGGTCTCGTTAGCGAAACCGAAATTTTTAAGGTAATCAATACGTTGCTTTGTTTTTTCATCCTTCATTACCATGGCACCCCCTTCTATTGTGTTATATACTTTGGTGGCATGAAATGACAGAGTAGACATATCGCCGGCGTTCAGAATTGATTGGCCGTCAACTTCCACACCGAAAGCGTGGGCGGCATCATAAATTACTTTCAGACCATATTTATCGGCAATCTCCTGTATAGCCTTGGTGTCACAAGGCTTTCCGTAGCAATGTACGGGCATAATAGCAGTTGTCTTAGGAGTAATGGCAGCTTCTATTTTGGAAGGGTCAATGCCGCAGTTTGTAGGGTCTATGTCAACAAATACCGGTTTGATACCATTCCACCAAAGAGCGTGGGTGGTAGCTACGAAACTGTATGGAGTTGTAATGACTTCGCCAGTGATACGCATAGCCTGTAAGGCTGTGATAAGAGGCAAGGTCCCGTTTGTGAAGAGGCTTATGTAAGGCACTTTAAGATATTCGGCCAAAGCTTTCTCCAACTGTCGGTGAAATGAGCCATTATTAGTTATCCACTTACGGTCCCAAATTTCCTTGAGCATTGAGTTGAATTCGTCGAGATCCGGGAGTAGCGGAGATGTAACGGTAATCTGCTTTTCGTCACTCATATCTTGGTAGATGACAAAAAATGAAATTTGTTATGGCTATTTAGTTTAATAATAGCCAATTATTCATTATGAAGATTCGGAAAAATATAATTCCTGTCTACAGGAACCTACCGAATTTTCACAAACACCGACAAAGTTAATCAAATCATCTTGAATATGCAAACACTGTGGAAGATGTAGACAGTTAGGAATATGGTGTAGAGTAAACCTATAGAGATTATAACAGTCAAACAATAAGATATCGGAAGAGGCTTGATGTGAATAAAATTTAATTAATGTATCAACATAACCCCGATGCTTGAGAAATCAATGAAAAAAACAAATTACCTATATCTTCTTGTACTCATATTGTGTCAGATAAGCACTTCTGTCTACGGAGTGGTAACCAAGGGTCTTGACCATCTTGGAAGTGAAAAGCTTAAGTATGTCGTGACTTATAAATGGGGGCTGATAAATAAGGAGGCCGGTGATGCTGTACTTACTCTTAATGATCATGGTGGTTATTATGATATAAAAATGGTTGCGAAATCGAGACCGTGGGCTGATAAGGTATTTATGGTGCGAGATACGCTTGTATCTAAAGTGAAGAAGGAGGGTTTCAAAGCCCAACAGTATCATAAGGCAGCCCATGAAGGGAAGGAATATAACCTTGATATTGTTGATTTCAGACATGAAGGTAATAAGGTGAAAGGCCATTGCGAGCGTGTGCGTGAAAAAAAAGGTAAAGGGCGCGACCATAGTTCAATAGAATTGGAGAGCACAGGTCCGACGTTCGATATGTTAAGTGTGTTCTATTATCTGCGCACTCTTGATTTTGATAACCTCGCTACAGGCAAACCTTTAGAGATGACTGTGTTTTCGGGCTCACGAGCTGAAACTATGACAGTAAAGAAATATGGTAAGGAAAAAGTAAAACTGAGAGACGGTAGTGAACAGGAAGCCTTGCACATAACTTTTAAATTTACTCAGGGTGGTAAAAAAAACAGTAGTGACGATATAGACTGCTGGCTGAGTCTGGACGGTAGAAATGTTCCGCTGTTAGTAGTAGGGAAGTTACCGATAGGGCAGATTCGTTGCTATTTAGTATGAAATTATATTATAAATGAGGGTGTATCAAATCTGACTTTTGATACACCCTCATTTGAATCGCTATCTTTTATAGATAGAGAATATTTCACCTTTCGACAAACCTGATGTCTGCGTTTTTTACCGGAAGGTTTGCGTGCGGTGCCTTCTTTTAGCAGTGCCGGAAGAGGAAGTTTTCTTGCTACAGGCCCATTTATACTTGCTATAGGACCGTTTATAATTGTATTAACTTTGTGATTGTATTAACGCGGAGGAAGAATATCAAAATTGTCGGCATCACGCCATGCGGGGAATTTATCACGAAAAGCATCAAGACGCTGGCGTGATAATACTCCGTATATTAAAC
>CAMWKC010000297.1 GCA_947174735.1 uncultured Porphyromonadaceae bacterium | reverse complement strand
AGCTGCTCAGGAGTCTCGGGGGCTCGGAGAGGGGTATAAGAGACAGTTTTCTTTCTGTCTTACCATGCCTTACCCTAACCCATTTTTGGACCGTGTGCCGAGACGCTGGCTTAACGTAACTTCACTGGTAGCTTTCATGCTGTCTCTGATAACGTATTGGCTCACTGTAGCACCGTCAGTGTCGTTTTGGGATTGTCCGGAATATATTGCCGTTGCTAACGGCCTTGAAGTCGGTCATCCTCCCGGCAATCCGCTATGGCAATTGGTTACTCACATCGTCTGCCTGCTCGCTCCGCGAGGGGCCGAAGCATTGTGGGTCAATATGTCAAGCGGACTCTGGACGGCTATTGCGATGGGTCTGCTGGTACGTTGTATAGCAGCGGTGCTTGCCAGATGTCTGCCGGGGCGTACACGAGGACGCCGTGCGCCGCTGTGCTGCCTCTGTGCTCTGAGCGCCACTATGTGTCTGGCCTGGTGTGATTCTGTGTGGTTTTCGGCTGTTGAGGCCGAGGTATATGCCTTCTCTCTGTTTATGAGTGTCTTACAGGTATGGGTAATGCTGAAGTGGGCTTCTGTGCCGGACCGTGAGCAGGCACGCGGAGTACGCTGGCTGATTTTAGAGGCATATATTACGGCCCTGTCTATAGGTGTTCATCAGCTGAATCTGCTTGTAGTACCGGCATTAGCTATCATTTATGCTTATAGGCGGCGCCCTTACCGTAGCGCGGCGCGTTTCTGTCTGTTCTGTCTTGTTGTATCATTGGCGGTGGTAGGTCTTATTCTTAATGCTATGATGCCCGGTACATTGCATCTTGCCGGCATAGTCGAATTGTGGGCTGTCAATGACATGCACATGCCTTTCTGGAGCGGTGTGGTTATATATTATATGTTGTGTCTGCTCTCTTTCGCTGTTGTGCTGTGGATGTTGTTCACACATCAGCACAAGGGACTTACTGTGGCTGTTATAGCTGTGGCTATATTTCTGTCAGGCATATTTATGATAGGTGACAATCTGATATGCTCAGCTTTTTGTTCGGTGGCAGCCGCTATCTTTGCCGGCTATACGTGGCCGTGTACACGTCGCCGTGTCATAATAGTTATGTGGATGTTAGGCATTATGCTTATAGGATACGGAAGTTATGCTTTGATTCCGCTGCGTGCGGTAGCTAATCCTGCGCTTAATACAGGTGTGCCGGCTGATGTATTCGCTTTGCGTTCGTATGTGGAGCGTGATCAGTACGGTTCTGCTCCGTTGCTTTACGGACATACTCCCTACAGTCGTCCGGTGGCACAGGAGCGCTTTGATTCTGCCGGATTGCCCGACTATTCACGATATGCTCTGCGTGATAAGGGTCCGCATTATGCCAAGGCGGTAGTCGGTGGAAAGTTCGGTGCGAGGTCAGGTATGCTTACCGCATCTGATTCTGCGATAAATAAGGTTGCCGTAAGTGTGCCCGGACGTGATGCGTACGTTGTCACTGACCATAATTATGAGGTCGTCACTACTCCTGAACTCGATATGTGGCTTCCCCGTATAACATCGACTGACCCTTCGGATCTCGGTGCTTTTGAAGCCTGGGTAGGTATGGATAAGGAGTCAATGGTAAGCGTGGAGGTTTCCGAGGCAGTTGATACCGAGGGAAATCCTATCGGTAAAATGGACCCGGTTACAGGTAAACGTAGTCGTCCTGTATCCTGGCGTCCTTCTTATGCCCAGAGTCTCGGTATGTTGGCTACGTATCAGATCGGATATATGTATATGCGTTATCTGCTGTGGAATTTCTCCGGCCGACAAAATGACTTCTGTTCTGCCGGTGAAGCGGACCACGGTAATTTCATAACTGGATTCCGGATTATAGACAATGCCATGCTGGGACCGCAGGAGATGTTGCCTGCAGAGGCAGGCTGTGATAATCCCGGCCGTAATGTCTATTTTATGCTGCCGCTGCTACTGGCGGTAATAGGTATATTGTTCTGTATATTCGGCAGTCATACCACGAGACGCTGGGGAACATTTATACTGGTGCTGTGGCTTATGACAGGTGTGGCTATAGTGGTTTATCTGAATCAGGCACCGGGCGAAGTGCGCGAGCGTGACTATTCTTTTTTGGGTTCGTTTATGGCGTTTTCGTTCTGGATAGGTCTCGGTGTACTGTCGATAGCTATAGGTGCCGCACGCCTTGAACGCCGTCTGCACAGGCAACGTCCTTCACGTGGAGCAATGGTAGTCGCAACGCTCTCGCTTGCCGTGCCTGTACTGATGCTGTGTCAGAACAAAGATGACCATGACCGTTCCGGGCGTTTCGGTGCTATAGACCTTGCCAGGAACGTACTTGGTTCAATGCCTCATGGTGCAGTTTTACTGACTGACGGAGACAATCTTACTTTCCCTCTATGGTATGCTCAGGAAGTGGAAGGTATAAGGCCTGATGTGGCGGTAGTTAATACCAGTTATCTTTTGCTTCCTTCCTATGTGGCTTCGCTTGGTATTCCGGGTCCTTACCGTGGTGCTGTGCCTATGACCGGAACTCCGGCTGATTTCGCCTACGGCCGGTTTGCACTGACCGAAGTTCCTGCTGATGGAAAAATTATACCGCTTGATTCTTTGCTTATGAGACTGTATAGCTCCGACAGTTCTCTGCCGCGCTTGGAATCGCGTTATGCTCTTTTGCCGGCAATAGTCGGTGACAGTGTTGTACTCGATCTGCGCAATGCTGCCGGAGGGTCGTCTTGGCTGCGACAACCCGCACTTGCTATCCTTGATATGGCAGCTTCGGCAATGTCTGATACTACACAGAAGCAGCGGCCTCTGATGATGATTAACGGCTTATCGTCACGACAGCGTGTGGGACTGGACTCGTTGATGATACCCGGACTTTTCGCAGCGCGACTTGGTGGCCCTGACCGGCTTACGAGTGCCTTAGCTGCGGCTTCTTCGGTAAAGAGTCTTGCCGACGGCGGTTGTTCTACTTCTGAACGGCCGTATTATGACCCTGCCACAGCACGTATGATGCGCTGGCAACGTTCCGGACTGCTGCGCACGGCGGCGTTCCTTGCCGATTCGGCACGTTATAACGAAGCCTCTATTCTAACTCTCACGGCCATCAGATTATGGCCTTTCGAGGTGATAAGTCCTGATTTTATCAATATGGGTACAAATACTGTTCATGAGAGTCAGCTCGCCGGAAAGCTATTATACGAATCAGGTAAAGCACGGGGCGATGCTGTGGAAGTAGGTTTGGGTAAACAGCTTGAAACAGAGTATCGCAAGCGTCTCATCGATTGGCAGCGCTACTATCGCTC
>CAMWKC010000296.1 GCA_947174735.1 uncultured Porphyromonadaceae bacterium | reverse complement strand
ATTTAATTGATATTGTGACACCCTTACAGTGTCAGTTTTAATTCTTGATAATTATTCGTAATACTGTTTGTGAATACCGAATACGAAATGATTTATTCTTATGATAACGAATACAAGTACGATTGCCACCATCACTGAAATCATTATGAACGGGAAGAGATTGGTATGCGAACCGGTAATCATCTCAAAGAAATTCACAATCACAGGTACCATTGAGATTGCTACGTAATTGGCAACCTGCAGATAAGCAAGCGCAAGGGTTGACTTTGATTCCTTAACTACGATTTCTGTAGCTTTGGTATAGAAGATTGGCTGAGCCAGACCATTACCAAGACCTACCAGAGCAGAACCTATAACGTAGAGTGCCATAGAACGTGTAAACACGAATAGCAACAGACCGCCGAGTATAAGAGCTGTGGCTAAAATGAATGTTCCCTTACGGAAGGCTTTCATTGTACCGGTTACAAACAGTCCGATTACAAACATTGCCAGATAGAAAATCGAGGTGACAGTTGAAACCTGTTCGGTTGACATGTGATACTCAGGCATCAGATTCGGCAGATAGTATGCCGGAACCGAAGTAGCGAATACAAAGAAGAAGTATGCTAAAAGGAGCCATATCGTACGTCCGATATAAAAACCTCCCTTTACAGTCTGACCTTTGGTAGAAAAACCGTCGGCATCGGCTACAGGTATTTCAAGAACAGGGCGTTTACCGGCCTTCTGAGAAGGTGCCAGATTATCACTGTCTGTAGTAGTGGCAGAAGACAGATCTGCGGCAGGTATCTTTTTCAGGAACGGTATCAGCAAAAGTGATACGAGCGGCAACAGGTAAACAAGGAAGGGAAGATGCCAGCTCTTGGCAGCTAAAAAGCCTACTACGAATGTAGCGAGTACAAGAGCTATGTTACCTATGGCAGAGATTATACCCATCTGCTTTGTACGGTACTTGCCGGTAAAGACATCGGCAATAAGACCTGTAGAGAAGGGAAGTATCAGACCGCAGCCCGCACCGAGCAGACAGCTGAGCCAGATAAGAGCCGTAAGCGAACTGGAAGCCATCGAGAGAGCACCGGCAGCTATATACAGCACGGTACCTGCAACGATTACGGCGATTTTATGTTTTGTTTCCGAAAGTTTACCTGAAAGAAGGACGAACGGAATAATCACGAGGTTTGGCAATACAGTCAGGAGCTGGATCTTGAAATCCGTGGCGTCGCTGAAAATGTGGCGCAGACTTCCTTCAATAGGAGTCACGGCAAGACCCGGCAGGTCTACGGCCAGTGAGAGCGACCATATCGCGAGGACAACCATCATCGAGATGGGGCCCTTTCCGGTTTTAACTTGCATAATGTGTGTTTTTAATAATCAGATATTCTATGGTGCTGGTTGCTACACCGATTGTTTATGGCGGAATCAGTCTGTGATAGTAACTGTATCTCCGTTAAAGACTCCGAGTCCGAGCTTTTTCATAATTGTCTTTACAGCAGCCTGGGCTTTAACTGAATTACCGGCATCATCCAATGGAGGAGCAAATGCAGCTACACCGAACAGTCCGGGCATTACGCCAAGTACTCCGCCGCCTACACCGCTTTTGGCAGGTATACCGGAAGTGTACATCCAGTCACCTGTGTTCTGATAAAATCCGACCGATGAAATAAGTGTTGTAATCTTCGGAGCAAGTTCCCGTGCGAACACTTCCTGGTGAGTCACAGGGTTAGTACCGCCGTTAGCTATTGTTGCGGCACATATACCAAGTTGTGCTGCGGTGATACCGACAGAACATTGGCGTGTATAGAGGTCCAGACTCATTGGTACATCATCGTAAATACGATTGTAATTTTTCAGTAACCAGGCGATAGAACGGTTTTCAAAATTAGTGTCCGACTCTGAGCGGTAAAGTTCGTCAATCACCTCAGCCCGACTTCCGCAAAGCGCTTCGAAATTATTGATAATGTTCTCCCATTTACCCCATGAGTCACCCTGAGGCTTGACCATAGAACAGGCCGTGATGGCACCTGCGTTAACCAGCGGAGTAGAAGGATGATCGTTCTCCAGCAGAATAGCGAATATTGAGTTAAAAGGAAGTCCTGTGGCATCGGCGCCTATCTGCTTTAATACTTCGTCGGCACCCCATTGTTTAAGGATAAGAATAGCTGTCAGTACTTTTGATACGGATTCGATACCGAACTTATATTCAGTGTCACCGACACTTATAGTCGTACCGTCGAGTAGAGTCAGACTGATACCGAAAAGGTCCGGATTGACATTGGCCAGATAAGGTATATAATGAGCGTTAACACCGCCCTTTATATTTTTACATTCCTCGTAGGCTTCCTGTACAGCTTTCTGTATCTGAGCCTTAGTAAGTTTTATTTCCATAAATGATGTGTTTTGATAGTATTAAAATCAGATATATTTATAGTACTTTACAGCAATAGGAGAAACATACTGAAAACAATTATTTGTCCTTTAATATCGTCTGTATGCTCATACATTTCCTATAAAATACTTACTCTTATCTAACAATTAGCTTAAATTATAGTTCACCATTATCAACAAACTATCGGGTTAAACCTGTATTATGGCAAAAAAGAAAAACCTGCCGATACGACAGGTTTTTCAAATAATCATGCTATGTGGTGATTATTAAAAATGTTCTGATGACAGTTTATTTCTTTTTTCTATTAAAGAAACCGGCAGATGCTTTTTTACGGGCTTCTATGCGGTCCTCAGGAGCCTCACAAGACCTTTCAAACTCCACACGGGCGTTGAATCCATAAAATACTGAATCACCGAACTCATCCCACATCTTTTTGGTTCCTTCTTGGTCAGCTTTGAAAGCGAGCGTGTTATCAATTTCCATCTTGCGTCCCATTTCCTCTACATCGATATTAGCACCGATAAGATTGATTGTCCAGCCCTTTTCCTTAAGCTCTTTAATCAGAGAGGATACCTGAGCCCAGTTATAGTGGGTAGAGGAGTTCTCCATACCGTCAGTGATGATAGTCACCATGCCGGTCGAGTCTTCGTGTGTAGAAGCTACTGCTCTCAGATCAATCAGTGTCGAACCTACAGCATCGAGAAGCGGTGTCAGACCATTTGGACGATACTGTTCAGTAGTAACATCCTTTACTTCGGCTATGGGTACATTCTTTACCAGATAGCGGGAAGGAATATTCGCATCGCTTTGGAACAGGTAGATACTCACAAGATTGCGCTGAGTATCACCATGTTTATCTTGCAGCGAGCGTATCACGTTGAGAGTCTCATTGCACCCCGATACGGGCTGTTGGGTTACACCTGACATCGAACCGCTCTCGTCGAGGATAATGAGGT
>CAMWKC010000295.1 GCA_947174735.1 uncultured Porphyromonadaceae bacterium | reverse complement strand
TGCAGATGATTCGGGTGGGCTCGTCGTTTTTTATAAGTGTCATGTCTTAACGCGTACATTATATTCAAACATTACAGCAGCAGCGGTCAGCTGACGTGATTCGGCATCATAAGCATTAAGTACATCAAAATGTACTGTAAGCTCCTTACCCCACGGATCAGCGGCGTCCGGGGCATCGACAGAAGTTATATTCACCTGATTATAGCTACGACGTTCCATTTGGCTCGCTACTTCCTGACGACGGTCAGGCATGAGTCCGCGTGTCGAACGGTTAAAGATAGCCTGCGGATAACTACTCGTGCCATTACGGGAAATAGTCGAAGCCACATAACCCTCAACACCCTCGTTCATAGGATCGGCATAATTGATATTGCCATGTATAGCAATAGGTATCACACGACCCTTACCTTCCTCTACCGGGTAAATGTCATGATAATATTCCATAGAAGCGGCTCCCGAAGGACAAGCCTGACAACCTGTGGCTGTAAGCTCCTCTATAACCACATTATTAACATAGCTGACTGAAGGCAGACCTACGGCTCCGGTCAGTACCGAAGCAGGAGCACCCTCATAATTGGGTGTCACCGTTATGGTATAATTCAGTGTTGAGCTACCGCTCATTTCTATCGGGTCGAACGTCACACGCTGATACAGCAGACTTGTGCCGTTACCACCGAACGCCTTAGTATAACTGCGTGTCTGTGTCTCATCACCGATAGTAAGTACAGCAGTAAAGCCTGCACAAGCCACCGGAGTCTTCATACCGACATTCAGATCTATAGTCACCATCTGGCCGGCATCAGCTACCTGAGGGGTCTTGTTGTCAAAAGTCACAGCATAATTACCTATCTGTATGTCAGTAAAGCCTGTCATTCCAAGGTTCTCGCCTGTACTGACAAAAGCCAAATGTACCGTTTTGCCTCCAAATCCGTTAAGCGGGCAATTGATTATCTTAGTGCCTACGTCTGAGGCCGAAGTGCCGTTAACAGTACCTTCATATACCGGCACTTCGCTGAAGGCGTCATGAGCCGGACCGTCTGTTGAGACCAACACTTTAATAGGATTACGTCCAAGTCCCCAGTTACCGGCATTACAATATACCGCACCGGTGAAAGTCAGCTCCATAGCATCGTCAGTTATCTCTATCGGAGGCGTGATAAGCCATTGGTCAGCAGCTGTGGCCGGATCAAAATTAGTGCAGCTCATAGCATAGCACTTGTCAGCATGACGAAGCAAAAGATATACCGGCCCGTCACCTGTATTGCCGAAATAATCGCTCATTGAAGATGCCGGTACGGCACCGTTGCCATAAGTAGTCCACCCGTCGGTAGGATAATCACTGTGCTGCTCCATAGCGATAAAATTCTCGCTAAACAGCACCGGTGTTTCAACAGCACCAAAGGCTCCGGTAGCCAATGTAGCTGTCATAATCATGGTATAAAGCTTTTTCATATATTTAAGGAGTATGTTTGGTATTTCAGTATATGGCTTACATCAATCATATTCGACTTAACTCAGAACGTTATGTCTGTTGTTTAGACTTAAACAACATGATTCCGTTTAAGCCGACCTAAATTTAAGCCCCTGGTTTTACAACCATAACAACTTTACTTGCAAAATTAATAGCTTTCCCCCAATACCCCAAACTTTTTTACTCTTAACTAATATACGCCAAAGAAATAACGGCTCTGTATGTTAGCATTTATTCCTGTTCAATAAAACCGATAGAGAGGAAATGCAGAATCGGAGCGAGCCCCGTAATCCAATAGTACCAACTATGCACTCCGCTCCGCATCCGATAGTCAATCGGAATAGCCTTTCTTTTCATAGCGAGGAAAAATTCGACATTACCTTCATAAAAGAAGTCATTATCTCCGCAATCCGTATACCAACGTACACTCTTCAAATTCTCTACCTCTTCAGGAGTGGCATTTTCCACGTATGCCGACGGATTGTTAACAATAAGTGAATTTGCATAGTCCTTATCGGTCTGAGCCATCTGACTCTGTTCCGGATGGCCTAATATACCGCTTATCGCACACGACGCACCATAGAGCTCCGAATGTTTCTGTGCATAGACAATAGCAGCCTCACCACCCATCGAGACACCTGTAATGGCACGATGCTTCTTATCGGCAATTGTGCGGTAAGAGGCATCAATCAACGGAATCAGTTCGTTGTGAAAATACGACTCATAATCCCAGTCGGGTACTGAAAAGTACCCTAAATGCTTGCCGAGACTGAACTCACCTATACCGCTTGCATCAGGTATCACTATAATCATAGGCAAAGACATACCGGAGCGTATAGCGTCATCTGCTATCTGCGGCAAATCACCCTTACTTATCCATATCTCATGGGTACCTCCGGCCGGATGCAACAGATAAAGCACCGGATAACGCTGTTCACCCTCAGCATATCCAGCAGGCAGATACACAGAGAAATCTTTATTAACACCAAGCACATCACTACTCATAGAGCAATGTTCCACACAGCCGCTACCGGGCAATTGTCCGAAATGACTCACGGCCTTACGCCGCTCAAGCAGTTTTCCCATCTCAATGTAGCTATCAATCCAAAATAATACGACTTCAAACTGAAGAGTCTTTCGCTATAAGACTCCTTATAGACAACACCATCCATGTTATAATAGTTGCATCACTACAGATGGCAGAGATTATCTTTCCATGCGCATTAGGGGAAGGCCTGATTCTATAAGGGTAAAGTTTATGAAGTCATTAAGGCGCTTAATCTGATGGAGCATGGGTATTAGACGTTCCGGGAAATCGGGATTGTCAAAAAAAGAGTCGGCTAACGGCATCGAGACTCCAAATTCTCTGGGGCGGACATAGTCAATATATTCCCAATCTCGATTGAAGCCTTTAGGAGCTGTTTTAAGCCAGTCGTCACCAACCTTAGGAAAGAACTTTTTGAACTCAGGAGATTCAACGATAGATATGTATTCCTCAATGTTATCGCGAATATCGTTACGTATGGCTGTAAGATGCTTTGTAGAAAGGCCGTAGTTACCTCCGCATATTATCGAAGCACCCGGCTCTAAATGCAAATAATATCCTGACAGTAAAGATTTTTTCCCGAAAGGAGGGCATACGAAAATACCCACATGAGTCTTGTAGGGAGTTTTGTCTTCAGAAAACCGTGTGTCACGCATAAGTCTATAAACACACTTTTCAACCGGAAAACTTACGGCGGATGGTTCAATAGTTGCAACAACATTTATAAAACGTTGCGCCGTTTCATCACGTAGCGTTTTGAATGCCTGATACTCCTCTTTATGCTCTGCTATCCACTCACGGGTATTATTTCGACTGAGACAATTCAGG
>CAMWKC010000294.1 GCA_947174735.1 uncultured Porphyromonadaceae bacterium | reverse complement strand
TTACTACCCCTGCTATTTTCTGTGGCTCAGGCGTTGAAATCTCTGTTCATCTTCCTATGCTCTCACCTGACCCTGAATTCAGATTTACTTTGACTTTCGCCGGTCAGAAATATACTATAAATGTAGAAGAGGCAATCTATGATGATTATATAATGCTGCCCACTAACGGTCTGAAGGAAGGACGACTCACAATCACTGCCGGTGGTATGAATCCTGTTTATATAGATGAAATAGCAATAGGTGTCGATGTAAAGAAAGGTGACATGGCATGTACACTGCTTCAACAGGTAAATAATGTCACAGAATGTGAATATAATTTCGCCGGTCTGGATAAATCACTTTATGATATGTATGCTTACGGTGTGACTGCAGTACGTAGCGAAGACGGTAAACGTTCAGTAGAAAGCGAACGCATGCTGGTAGACCTTAATTCAGGCACAAGTGTCACCAGCGTCGGTACAGGTATAGAGGAAAGCTTTAGCACTGATAAGACGGAAGTAGCCCGCTACGCACTTGACGGCACTAAACTGAATGCGCCTGCCAAGGGTATGAATATCATACGTTACAGTGATGGTTCTACTCGCAAGGTAATCGTAAGATAATACAAATTTAAATCGTATAAGCGTACAGAGAGGGAGTATATTCTTGATATACTCCCTCTCTGTACGCTTATACGATTTAAATAGTCGTCATGTATTTATTCCATCTGTTTCTTTTTTGGTTTAGGATAAGGTAGCTCTTTCCATAAGAGTTCAATGACTTTTATAACTTTACGTCTATCTTGAAAATCAAGAATATAACTTTCCTTAGCACCATGATAAGGACAACCGGTTTCAGCATCTACCATAAACTCAGCGATACATGGCAGCTTTTTGACAAAAGCATTATTATCACAGGCAGTGAGGACACACTTACCATTAAGGTATATAATATAATCACCCATCATCTTACGACTGGTTACTTCTCCGAGCGGTCGCAGGGTCTCACATATATACTCTATAAAATCAGAAGAACAGGACATAGCCAACCATTTTGAAACACAGAAAAAGGAAGTGACAGACTATTCACTCCGCCACTTCCTTTTCTCCAAAGTTAATATATTAGTTTTAGAAAACTATCTTACGTACAGTACGTCCGGCACGAGAAGTCAGCTCAACAAGGCCTATACCATCAACGTTACCCGGAAGTATCATATCAGAACCGGGACGGAAAGACGCCACAAGTGAGCCATCAACGTTATATACACGGCAGAGACTGAAATCACCCTTAACAACAAGTTGACGCATCTGACGATCATAGCTTACAACAGGTACAGTCAGACTTTCGCGCAGGTTAGTATCAACAGAAGAATTCTCGCCCATAAGGAAGCTTACATCAGGAAGTTCCTGATAAACTGTCATCGGATCACTCAGAGACACCATCTGCGGGTCCTGCTGTTCACTATGAACTGCGATAGAGCGGAACGGAGCTGACAGATTATTATCTACTGAGAAACTCAGGAACACACCTCTACCTAAAGCGGACTTCTTACAAGTGTACACCACAAGATTACCGCCGGTATATTCAAACTGATTATCAAAGGCAATAGTAATAACTTTATCGCCGGGGTTTACACATATAGCACCATCAAACACCTTAGTCATACTGTCAAGACTTATAGGTGTAGGTTCAGACTCATCAAAGTCAGCGACATCTGTATTGCCGAGCCATACCTCAACATCAAAGAAGGAACTGGTCAGACCGTTATAATAATTCACATAATAATTGAGAGCCTTTATAGCACCACCTTCACTGTAATTGATTTGGTCAGCAGTATAAATATACTCGCCTACGCTATATACAAAAGCTGTATCAAAAGGCATACGGAAACTTTCATCATTGCCTCCGATTATATCAACCCATGTACCGCCGCCTATGACATTTACCTCGATTGAGGTTGTAATGTCATTATCAGCAATAGCGTCACCTTCTGCCGAAACGCGAGCCGAGATATCAAATTTACCTTCATTCTCCGGTGTCCATATTATTTCGACTACAGTTGAAGCACCAGCCACGAGGCTTTCCTTCACAACACTTTCAGCAACCACAGTACCCTCACCGTCAGTAAGCGAAACCTTAAAGTCTTCCACTGTGTCGAAGCCAAGATTCTTTACAGTTACACGGTAAGGAAGCTCCATACCTACCACTCCGTTAATAGGTCCGGTAAGTTCCAAAGCAGCAAGCTCAACAGCATTTACTTCGCAGATAGAGAAATTATAGAACTGTACAGGTACAAGATTGGTAACATGGAAACCTATATTGTAGCTACCCGATTCTTCCACACTAACGGTCACCACATGCTCTATCCATTCCATATCGTTTATCTCACCTTCATAAGAAGCGAGTTCTTTGGTCATTGCCTCAGGCTTGCCTTCCTTACCTATCCATACGGCAGTATTAGTCGGGAAGAGCATACCGAGCAGACGCAGATCATAAGAAATCATATACTTCTTACCGGCCTCAAGCTGGAACGAAGGTGATATTATCCAATCGTCAGCCTCACCGTAGGGATCAAGCAAAGTTTCCGGATAGTAACGGAAGAACGGATCTGTAGTACCGCCCCACATTTCACGGAACACGTACCATTGATATTCATCACCATCGCTGTTAAATACACTCCACAGTCTCTCGTCCTCCGGAGTAAGACTCATAGTGTAGGGTACAGCAAGTGCAGGACCACTGACAACAACATTACTCATAGCCTCCGGACCATAACTGTCATTAATCAGCACTTTCACACCGTAGCTATAACCGGCCTGTACCGTAATATCACTGTCAACGAGGGTAAGTTCCTGTGTATCGGCGGCAACCACCTTATTATCAGGGAATCGAGTCACACAATAGTGCAGATCCGAAGTGTCAAACCAACCACCATTAGCACCCGAAACCGGTACACTCCAGCTAACAACGATGTCAAAACCGTCACCATTGCGGGCAGCTGTTACAGACGCAGGAGCACCAGGAATATCAGTACCTATAAATAATGGCAAAGCGTATACAGCCGGACCGGTAAGACCGTTAGCAGAAACAGCAATACTATAAGTGTATGTAGCGTCAGCAACATTTGTATCAGTCCATGTCATAGCCTCACCGGGAGCACCTTCTACACTGCCTGCCTCCTTACCATCACGGTACACAGTCACAGTAAGTGTACCCTCAAGCTTATTACCGTTAAGTGCTTCCGAAGGATTAGTCCATGAAAGCAGTGCTTCACCCTTACCGTTCTCGGCAGGAGTAACTGTAAATGACGTAACATCCAATCGTCAGCCTCACCGTAGGGATCAAGCAAAGTTTCCGGATAGTAACGGA
>CAMWKC010000293.1 GCA_947174735.1 uncultured Porphyromonadaceae bacterium | reverse complement strand
TCGAGCAGCCAGAGAAGGCTCCGTTACCTATCGAGATAAGTGATTCGAGGAAAGTAACTGAGGTAAGATTATTAAGGTTAGAAAATCCATAATCACCCACTCCTATAACAGTGTAAGACTTTGCACCATACATAACCTTTGAAGGAATTGTCAATTTCCCTTCATTAATATTCACAGGATTAGCTATGCCAAGTATTTTACAGGTCGGTTCATCTACATCAATTATAACATAATTCAGTCCCTTACTTCTAAATTCTTGACTTTTAGCCTCAATATTTTCAAAATTATTCCATGGTGCCTTATCTTTAATATCAGTAAGAGTAAGGTTAGGTAACTTAAGAGTAACATTCTCATATACCTTATCTGTAAAAATATCTTCTGGTGCCTCTATTGGAGTTGTAGCTGTATAAGTTACTGAATTAATTTCATTACACTCTCCAAAAGCTTTAATACCTATATGCTCTAAAGATGAAGGTAACAGAACTGATTTCATTTTCTCGCAGCCATAGAACGCACTCTCGCCTATTGTGGTGAGTGAGTCGGGGAAATCTACCGATTCGAGGCTCGAGCAGCCATAGAAAGCTCCGTTACCTATCACTGTCAGTGATTTAGGAAAATTAACAGGCGCAAGACTCTCGCAGCCATAGAAAGCTTTGTCACCTATTGAGGTAAGAGACTCGTTAAAATCTACCGATTCGAGACTCTCGCAGCCATAGAAAGCTCCATCACCTATTGAGATAAGTGATTTAGGGAAAGTAACTGAGGTAAGATTATTAAGGTTAGAAAATCCATAGTCACCCACTCCTATAACAGTGTAATTCACTTCACCATACATAACCTTTGAAGGAATTGTCAATTTCCCTTCATTAATATTCACAGGATTAGCTATACCAAGTATTTTACAGGTCGGTTCATCTACATCAAGTATAACGTAATTCAATCCGTCAATTTTAAATTCTTGACCAGCTTCTATCTCTTTAGCCTCAATATGTTTAAATTTATTCCATGGTGCCTTATCTTTAATATCAGCACGAGTAAGGTTAGGTAACTTAAGAGTAGCATTCTCATATACATTATCTAAAAAAATATCTTCTGGTGCTTCTATAGGTTCAACGGCATTATAAACTATAGTTTTAATTTTTTCACAAGATGCAAATGCCCTATTACCTATTTTTGTCAATGATTCAGGGAGAGTAATAGTGGTAAGTGTATCACAATTCTCAAAAGCACTATTACCTAACTTTTTTAAAGACTCAGGCAGAATAAGTTCCGTAAGCTTTCCACAGTCCTTAAATGCATAATTACCTATTTCTTTCAAGGATCCAGACAAAGTAAGATCGGTAAGTAAAGAACACGTTAAAAAAGCTCTATCGCCTATTACCTCTAATGTATTAGGTAATATAACTGAAGTCAACTTTGTACAGTAAAAAAATGCATAATTACCTATTTCTGTCAATGATTCAGAGAGAGTAATCGATTCGAGATCATAATTGTTACAAAAACCATAATCTCCAATTTTTGTAACAGTATACGCAACCTGTTGCTCGTCAAATACAGTAGCAGGTATTTCGAGATGTCCGCTCGCCTTATTGCCAGGATCTCCCCAGTTCGCGCTATTTCCTTCTAGAGTTCTACAAGTTTTATCAGTTGAACTAAGTCTTATATAGTATATTCCATTATACTCAAAATCATAATCCTCAGCTACTGCTGACTGTGCAAAAAACACTACCAATATCATCAATATGATTATTCTAATCTGTCGCATAGTATTTTATATTTTAGATAAGTTATTCTATTATAGGAGGATTATTATCTCCGGAGCCAGGTTCATCACCAGGTTGATTATCGATTACAGGTGGTGTATTGTCATCAGCACTCGGCTTGTCACGGGTAGTGGTAAATCTGGTAGGTCCTCCATAAACACGTTTAAGTTCGGAAACTTCAGAGTCTCTATATTCAATATAAGGTATAGCTTCGTATTGAGTGTCAGAAATAAGACCCTCTATACTAACTTTAATTTCATTACCGTCTATTAATTCGCCGATAGTTTCTTCTTTATTACTTTTATTATCCACAGGATACCATTCAGCTCCACAGGCTTCCACAGAAGAAACTAAGCCTAAGCACTGATAATAGGCATGAAGTTGTGCCTGTGTTGATGTCCAACCATCAGCTATCCATGCTGTACTGACAACCGGAGTTAGAGAGTTACCTGCTTGTGTAAAGGAAACAGCAATATTACTCTTTTCACCAAATATAAAGTCAATAGTTCCATTACGTGAAGATTCAGCATTATTTATTGGTATAGTAACTTTTACAGTTATCGGCTTTGAGGCAGCCTTAGCCTTAGCAGGGTCAATTTTAATCCAGTCAGTGACTTCTGCTGTCCAATCTTCTTTCGGTGAGTAGACCTGAAGCTCAAGTGTTTTGCCAGTATATGGAATAATAGGTACATTAGCCGGAGTGACAAAAAATTGTGGAGCTCCACTCTGTATCACGCTTAGGCGACGAGAAGTAAATACATTATCCGGACTGCTTATGATTACTTCGGCAGTACGTGCGGATTGACTGGGATTAGCCTCTGCTCTGAGACTGAAGCTTATTGACTTTATATCCTCTCCATAAGACATGGTAAACGTATTATTTTCCATCCCAATTCCGGGTATTATATTCAGCCACGCCTGTGTGCAATTCACTACCCAAGACTGATTGGCGGTCACCGTTACTAATTCATCATTTTCAGATTGTATAGTACCGGAATACGGTAAATTAATACCCCCGATAGGAGCAACAGAAATATTAGAAATATCCTGTTCAAGTTGAAACTCGACAATTTGATCTGTATGGGTACCATTCTTATCTACGACATAAATCATAACGGTACACTCTCGGATAGAGTTAGTAGGGTTAGGATCTATATTAAGAGTGAAACTACCATCGTTAACATGTTCATCATTCTGAATGTTATCGTCGGATAATTGACACCATTCACAATTAATGACTTCAACAGTCCAACGTGCGTTACATTTAATGTTTAAAACAGTATCAATCTTAGCCGGACCTACCTGTAGCAGACCTTCTAATCTTTTATCTCCTCCCCAAATAGAAATTTCGATCTCAGACTCATCCTTGGCTTGTAGGCCTTTCTCTATATTATCCGAACAAGCTATACATAATGTAGTAAAGGTTACAAATATTGTATAACTAAACAGAAACCTCCAAAGATGATATATACTAAAATATTTATTCATATTCTATAATAAAAAGTTAGAGATTAACTGAGAGACCTGCAGTAGCGCGGAATCCACCACGTGTTATCCCAGCAAGGCTACATACTTTTTTTATATCTCCTTTAGCACCTATAGGT
>CAMWKC010000292.1 GCA_947174735.1 uncultured Porphyromonadaceae bacterium | reverse complement strand
GTCTGACGTGGCGCAACAATGTTATAGCTTCAACCATAGGCCGTCATACATTCAAAGCATCGCTTGATGCCTTTAATATCCCTGACGGCGAATGGAAAAATGCTATGAAACACATACGCCTTGCTATAGGCAATCTGTACCAGATGCAGGACATCGGTGATGCAGGTCAACGTCTTACTTCCTTAGCGCCGGTCATAAACGCCGGAGTAAGCTATAAGACACCTTTCTACACTCCGTTGACTTTCGGCCTGCTGTCAACTACACGTGTCGAAGGTCCTTTCACTATATCAGACATACGCCTGTCAGCTAACGTCCGCCCCTTCCCGGCTCTTGCAGCCAGTGCCAGTATCGTAGGAGGTACCGAAGGCTCCGGCTTCGGCTGGATTATAAGTATCAACTGTCCCGGAATAGCACTCCACGCCGGTATGGACCGCACACCGCACAGTCTCGGCCGCTACGGATTGCCTATGAATTCAGCCATGACTTTCAACGCAGGTTTTGACATACCACTCAACTGACAGATGTATCCTCTGTTACTCTTTCAGAACGGTATCTAAAAAGTCATTGAGATAGATTCTGCAGCTTAAATATGACTGGGCAGCTACAACACCCGCTCCGGTTGACACATTACTATAACCCCATATAGGGTCGCCGAAACCGAATTCGCTTATATCTCCGAGCGGTCCGTCATCACGTTGCCACATATAGTTAGCCCAGTCATAATAACTTTTCGATATTGTATGCAGAGTAAACTCATAACCGCAATTAAGCAGTTCAGGCTTCCATTGTTGTGACTCTACATAATACTCACAATCGGTATACTGTATGTGAAGTGTATATTCACTCCCCGAAAACTGACGGTCGGTAAAGAAAGTAAATCCGTAGGCACTGCTGCCCATGACAGACTCGAACACACCTATATGTTCGGAAAATATCGGTTCCGACTCATAGCTGAACGTTCCCATATCAAAGGATACTTCCGGTTCCGAAGTAGAAGCTGAACAGATATTATTATCCCGATTAGCCCTATCGTTAAAGGACAGATACGAAAACCGATAATAATCTTCCGTTCCGGCTGAATCATTTATATCCAGTTCAGCCTTGATATTGAATAAGAAATGTCCTGTCATTTCGTACCCTTCAACATCGTCACTCAATATGCTTGTCAGCACAGGCTTCCACCTCACTGCTTCTATCGGCACAGCGTAAGGCACCGTAACCTCAGCTTCGGCATAACCGTAGGTCTTACTTTCGGCTGTTATACGTATATGGTCACCTTCCTGTGGCAGATAGGCGACATCTCTTGGGTCACCGTTTACAAAGACACTGACGACAGCATCTCTTACTGAGTGATCTCTACTTTTATCTTCATCTGTAAAGAGCCATGTATGTGATACCTGTACCACAATCGGTTCACCAGCTGTTATAAGTGAATTGAGACACAGCACGGACTTTATATCTGTATCGGGTGTAAAGTCCTCAAAACAGCCGGTCAGAAATACCGGCAGACTCATTATGATAATACGTCTCAGAATTGCCATGTGTAGGATATTGATGGAATTAGAGGTAATAATTTTACTTTCTGAAACACAGGTTTCGATGTTATCATCACACCATCAGGCGTCTTTATTATCACATCTTTGTAACTCCTTCTGATAGCTACTGTGTTAAGATGACAATAAGCGTTATAAAGACCGAAAGTCCAGTAACCGCGACTGTTTCTGACAGTACATGACAAATCAAGTCTGTGATAAAAAGGCAGTTGATAATTATTTATACGGCTTTTGAGAGGTACTTGGTCACCATAAAAGCTATATAAGCCTCCGAATTCCGGAGAGTCATATACCTGCGGCAGAAGTGTAAAACGATTGCCCGAATGTCCGGTCCAGGTCGCATTCAGTTGTACTCTGTTACTTACGTTCCAGTTTACGACGACATTTATCGTATGTCTGTTGTCAAAACGTGCGGGAAAAGGTTCTCCGTTATTCTTCTCGCTGAACTTCCTGTCAGCCCATGCCAGAGAATAACCTATATGACCTGTCAGTTTACCGTACTTCTTTTCAATTTTAAAATCAATTCCCTTTGCTGTGCCTGTCCCGGACGTAAGACGGGCGTTCCACATCTCAAGTGGCGGTTTCAGATAATATTCATCGCAGTAATCAAGAAGATTATGCATTGATTTATAATATCCTTCAATCGATACTGAATAATCGCCGTCATCTGACTGCCAATAAGCACCTACAGCAATTTTATCTGCTGTTTGCGGCTTGAATCTGCCGGTCACCGGAATCCACTGATCAGTCGGCAGCGAAAGATAACTCTGAGTGAGCTGATGTACATACTGTATTGTACGTGTATAAGCTGCTTTCACTGCTAAATTTTCACTCGGACTGTAACTTAGCGAAAATCTTGGTGAAACACCACCATACGTTTTACTATCTATATTGAATAATGAAGCATGAATGCCTGCATTTACTCTCAAACTATTAGATATTCTCCAGTCATCTTCTACATACGCGTTAAACTCGTTGGCACCGTATGCCCAGGTAGAGTCTTTCGTAGCTATCTTTTCATCGTTAAATGTGTATTCCCTCGAAGTACGGCTTGGCAAAAACGAATGGCGGACATAATTAGCTCCGAACCTTATACGTGTATCGTCATCATTAGCCCTCCAGTCGAAGTCTCCACGGAATATCCAGTCATTTATATTGTTATCAGTTTTAATAACAGTACGTGTTTCTGTAACGGCACCTTGATTACGCTCCCTGTAAAGGTCATTATGCTTTAGCCCTGAGAAATATCGCGTATATGCTGCCGTAAATTCAGCCGTGAGCTCCGGTCTTATACGGTAATTAAGGCCTGCCTGTACTACAAGATTACCCCAGTTGAAGTCAAATTTATCATTTTCATACCATCCGGTAATAGCTTCATTCATGTCTTCGGCTCCTGTTTTAAGAAGGTCATTACCGAAATAAGCACTTATGAAACCGTTAAGCTTCGGAGAAAAACGATGATTAATCTTAGCATTGAAATCCATGAAGTAATACCTGAAACGCATCTTTTCATCGTCATTTTTCGAGTTTATCATAGCAAGCATCGGAATTGTCAGTACATCATACCATGAACGGCGCAGTCCGACCAGATACGATGTCCTGCCTCCTATCGGACCGGACAGATTAAAGGCACCCGATGTAAGTCCTAACCTTGCGGAGCCGTGATGTCCTTCGGTACTACCGTTCTGCAAACGAACATCCATAAATGATGAAAGTCTGCCGTCATACTTCGCAGGCACCGAAGTCTTGAAAAAATCTATATATCTGATGATGTCGGTATTGAAGGCAGAAAAAAGACCGGCGAAATGATTTACCTGATACAGC
>CAMWKC010000291.1 GCA_947174735.1 uncultured Porphyromonadaceae bacterium | reverse complement strand
TCTACACAAGGCTATTCGTCGGCAGCGTCAGAGGTGTATAAGAGAGAGATCTTAAGAATTTCGCTGACTCTGAACCCGGATTTGTAAACGGTGCCATGTTATATGACCGGGAACATCTTCAGCCTACTTTTCCGCTGTCGGTAGGTACTCCCCGAAGTTCATTTGCTCTTGAGATAGCGCGCAAGACAGGATTGCCTGGCGATGTTATTGCTTTAGCTAAGGAAATAGTCGGTAGTGACTATGTCAATATGGATAAGTATCTGCTTGACATAGCCCGTGACCGCAGATACTGGGCTAATAAGCGTAAAAGTATAAAGGAAAAAGAAAATCATCTTGATTCATTACTTGAAAACTATGAGGATTCCGCACGCAGTCTTAAAGAACAGCGTGCAGCCATATTGCGTCAGGCACGTGAAGATGCTAAAGAGATAATGTCAGGTGCCAATGCTGCTGTGGAGCGGGCGGTACACGAAATTAAGAAGGCTGATGCAGATAAGGAGGTAACACGTAAGATGCGTCAGGAGCTTACTGATTTACGTCGTTCTCTTGAAGACGATAATGAAAACACTCCCGAATTGCTGAAGCCGTTGCGTCACCAGAGTCGTAAGAGTCGTCAGACAAAGTCTGAGTCGGTTGTGGCTGAGAAAAAAACAACTTTGTCTGAGGGCGATTATGTGAAGATGCAGGGCGGGGGTGTGTCAGGACGTATTATGAGTATTCAAGGTAAGAAAGCCGAAGTTGCTTTCGGAGGCTTACGTACCATAGTAGCTCTTGATAAACTTACTCGTGTAGCTAAACCTCAGCAGAGTGCCAATGTTCAGATATCGAGTCTGTCGACTCAGACAGTAGAGCAAAGCCGTGAACGCCAGTTGAAGTTCAAAAATGAGATAGATGTGCGTGGTATGCGTGCCGATGAAGCGCTACAGGCTGTGACCTATTTTATAGATGATGCCATACAGTTCAATGCCTCACGTGTGCGTATATTACACGGCACTGGTCATGGTATTCTCAAACAAGTCATTCGCCAATGGCTCAAAGCTAATCCTGCTGTGGTGTCGGCTGAAGACGAAGATGTACGCTTCGGAGGTGCTGGTATTACAGTAGTTGATTTATCTTAACGGTGTTGTGTGAAAGTGAATAACTAACCAGCAATTTATTAATTACTCTCACTCTTAATATGAAATCACATTATACAGGGCTATGGTTGCTTCTCAGTCTGGCCTTAGTCTTGTTCCTGCTGATAGCCTTCAGTGATATGGAAATAGGGATAGGTGAGTGGAAGATGAAGAAAGCTCCATTCCGCGAGGCTTTGCTTGGTAAGGGCAGAGCTGAGTCCGATTCGTTACTCAGTCTTTCGGAAGTTGAAGGTTTTGATATAGACGATGTTGCAGAGAAACCTGTCGCTACCGATTCGTTGCCGAAATCAATTCTTCTGTTTGGCGATTCAATGACGTTTAATCTTGCACTTCGTTTGGCGGCATACGCTGCGTACAACGGACATCAGATGCATGCGGTCAACTGGGATTCAAGTAATACCAAGATATGGGCTGACTGCGATACTCTGCTTCATTATATAAAGGAATACAAAGCCGATTATGTGTTCATTTCGTTAGGCAGTAATGAAATTTACTATAAGAAACCAGAGGTACGTCTACCATACGTTAACAGGATACTGGAGATGCTTGATACTATACCTTATGTGTGGATAGGTCCACCGAACTGGAAAGAAGACAGCGGTATAAACGATATGTTGGAACGCACCTGTCGCCGCGGGAGCTTTTTCCGGTCAGCCGGTATGGAGTTTGAACGTAAAAAAGACAAGATACATCCTACTCGCGAAGCTTCAGCGTTGTGGATGGATAGCATTATGAGATGGATGCCTAAGTCATCTCATCCTATCTTGGCTGAACTTCCGCCTGATACTTTAGGTAAGCATCCGGTCAACGTTATCTTTCTGAAGGCACGTCATAAGTAATACTAAACGAAATGCAACCGACTCAGTTCGATTTTCTGCCAGATTCCATTGCCGGCTCTTTGCCTGAGCTGGTGCCAGATGCTATGTCCGGTTCTGTACCTACAGTACTACGCAACATAGGCAATATGCTGCTGTATGATCCTACGGCTCCAATGTTGTTTTCGAGCGGTCTCTTCTGGCTTTTGGCTATATTTTTTCTGCCTGTCTATGCACTGCTTAAGAACAGTCGTGCTAAGATGGTGGTCTTCGTAGTATGCTTCTCACTTTATTTCTATTATAAATCGAGCGGTATATTCTTTCTTATGCTTATAGGCACGTCGCTTATAGACTGGTTGTTGTCATGGGCTATATTTCGTACACACCGACGTGGGGGTAAGCTGGCCCTTATGTGGCTTTCGATCTGTATCTCTCTTTCCATACTTGGCTATTTCAAATATGCCAATTTCTTTCTTTGGAATTGGAATCAAATGGTACAGGGTAATTTTCAACCGCTTGAAATAATACTGCCTGTAGGCATCTCTTTTTATACTTTTCAATCTATAAGCTATGTTGTAGATGTATATAAACGTCGTATTACACCTACACGGTCATGGCTTGACTATCTGTTTTTTCTCTCTTTCTTCCCGGCTCTGGTGGCAGGGCCGATAGTACGTGCTGATTATTTTCTGCCCCAGTTGCGTCGTAACCGTATGGCTACACGCGCTAATATATATGGCGGTTTATGGCTTATATTGACAGGCATTGTCAAGAAAGCTCTGATAGCTGATTATATAGCCCAGTATAACGATCTTATCTTTAATCAGCCTGAGCTTTATACAGGTGTACAGACTCTGATGGGCATTTTAGGTTACACGATGCAGATATATTGTGACTTTTCAGGTTATTCAGATATGGCCATAGGACTGGCACTGATGATGGGCTTTAAATTAGGTATAAATTTTGACTCACCTTATCAAAGCACCAATCTTACCGAATTCTGGCGACGTTGGCATATATCACTATCATCGTGGCTTCGCGATTATGTGTATATTCCTCTTGGTGGTAACCGTAAAGGTACTCTGCGTACTTATCTCAATAATTTTCTGACCATGCTTATAGGTGGCCTATGGCATGGAGCGGCATGGAAATTTATATTCTGGGGAGCTATGCACGGTGTAGGGTTGGCGGTACATAAAGCTTGTCGGCCGATGCTTGATAGGATACCTGATAATTTCTTTACACGCTTTATATTCTGGCTTATAACATTTGTATATGTTTCATTACTATGGGTGTTTTTCCGGGCAGCGGACTTTAGTGATAGTGTGCTGATAATATCAAATATTTTTGTTGATTTCGATTGGCGTCAATTTCCACAGTTCTTTGAAGTACGTAGTGTCTGGTGTGTAATGATGCTGACACTTATTATATT
>CAMWKC010000290.1 GCA_947174735.1 uncultured Porphyromonadaceae bacterium | reverse complement strand
CCTGTGATGCACGATGATCAGCACGGTACGGCGATAATATCAAGTGCCGGTCTGCTCAATGCACTTGAAATACAGAAAAAAGATATAAGTAAAATACGCCTTGTTGTCAATGGTGCAGGAGCTGCGGCTGTAAGCTGTACGCGCCTTTATGTAGCCATAGGCGTCGACCCTCATAATGTGGTGATGTGCGACTCTAAGGGTGTCATACGTGCGGACCGTACTGACCTTAACGAACAGAAGCGTGAGTTTGCCACTGACCGGGATATACATACTCTTGCTGAAGCTATGGTGGACGCCGATGTATTTCTGGGGTTGAGTGTGGCTGATGTTGTGACTCCGGCTATGATACAGTCAATGGCACCACGCCCTGTGGTGTTCGCCTTAGCTAATCCTGACCCTGAGATAAGTTATGATGCCGCTGTGGCTTCGCGACCTGATGTTATAGTAGCTACAGGACGTAGCGATTATCCTAATCAAATAAATAATGTGATAGGTTTCCCCTATATTTTCAGAGGAGCGCTTGATTCAGGAGCGACAGCTATAAATGAAGCCATGAAAATCGCTGCTGTGTATGCTATAGCAGGTCTGGCTAAAGAGCCGGTTCCCTCGGTGGTAGATGAGGCATACGGTAAGAGCAATCTGACCTTCGGACCGGATTATATACTTCCCAAGGCTCTTGATCCGCGTCTGTTGGTAACAGTAGCTCCTGCGGTGGCTCGTGCAGCACAAAGCTCAGGAGTGGCCAAACGTCCTATAACAGACTGGAAAGCTTACGAACAGCATCTACATACAATCATGGGTGACGACGGTAAGATGATGCGTCGTATAACCGATTTGGCTAAAGCCGAACCGCAGCGCGTGGTATTTGCCGAAGCTAATACAGACAATATGCTTCGTGCGGCTAACTCACTATATCACGACGGTATACTGAAACCTGTGCTTTTAGGCAATGAGGAAATGATAGCCAAGCGCGCTAAATCATTAGGTCTTGAGATAGAAGGTATAGAAATCATCAATCCGCGTCATGACCGTGAGGCCGAACGCCGTGACCGTTACGCACGCTTGCTAAGCACCGCCCGTGAACGTAAGGGTGTGACGTATGGCGAGGCTTTGGAAATGATGAATGACCGCAATATATTCGGTATGATGATGGTGCAGACAGGAGAAGCTGATGCTATAATTGCAGGTGCCTATTCAGCCGGAACAGAATTGGCACATCTGGCTGTAGAAATAGTGGGTATACAGGATGGTTACTCGCACTTCGCAACTATGAATATACTCAATACACGTCAGGGTACCTATTTCATGGCCGATACTGCTATCAATCCTGTGAGTGATACCGAATCATTGATTGATATAGCACGTCTGACATCGAAGGCAGTGCGCTTCTTTGCCGCCGACCCTGTACTGGCTATGCTATCTTACAGTAACTTCGGTTCCAACAGGCAGGACATTGAGCCATGTATGGTAGCTAAAGCTGTCAAAGAATTGCATGAGCACTATCCGGAGATAGCTGTAGATGGCGAAATGCAGCTTAACTACGCACTTGATACAGAGCTGAGAGACCAGACCTATCCGTTTAATACCATAAAAGGTAAAAAGGTCAATACTCTTATATTCCCCAATCTGACTTCGGCCAATACAACCAGCCGTATGATGTTATCTATGGGAGTAGGAAGTATGGTAGGTCCGATACAGATGGGTCTGAAAAAGCCTGTATATTTCTCACATGTCAATTCATCTGTGCGAGATATAATCAGCCTTGCTACGGTAGCAGCTTTGGAGGCTATAGTCACTTCTTCCAAAAAACAGGAGTGAAAATCACCAGTATGGTGAAAAGTTCAAGACGCCCGACAAGCATGATGAAAGCCAGAATCCACTTGACGGCATCCGGAACGTAGGCATAGTTACCCGCCACACCTGTTATGTCGGTGCCGAGGCCAGTGTTGGAAATAGCTGAAAGGGCACAGAAGAAACTGTCTTTCAGCGGTAATCCGAATAACACCAGAGCCATACCGCCGAATATGATGACAATGATATATAGAAAAAGGAAAGCAAGCACCTTCTGCACAAGTATGTAGGAGGTGCCTTTTCCGTTTATACACACTGTTGTCACGGAGGTCGGATTCATCACTTTATAGAACTCGTTTTTGAGAAATTTGAAAAGCACTATAAAACGGTCAATCTTCGCGCCGCCGGAAGTGCTGCCTGCGCAGGCGCCCATAACCATCATAATAATAAGCACTACTATAGCTACCGGGCCCCAATCGTAGAAGTCAGGTTCGGTGAGACCTGTTGAGGATAGTATCGAAACAGCCTGAAATAATGGGTCAATCGTAATATCTTCAACGTTTTTGACCAGTCCGCGTAAGACAACGTTGAGACAGAGGAGAAGATAACAGATAAGTATTATCCATAGATACCACCTTAGTGCGTCGTTTTTGAAAGCTGTACGGGGGTTGCCTGTAACGGCTTTGAAGAGCAGGGAGAAGTTTACGCCACCGATAAACATGAAGATTGTCATTACAATCTTGACATATAGACTGTCCCATTCGTCAAGTGACATATCGCTTGGTGCGAAACCGCCGGTCGACATAGTGGAAAGGCCGTAGCACACAGCAGAAAATACATCCATTTTAGAACAGAGCAGGAGTATCGTTAGAAGAGCTGTCAGTGATATGTAGACTATCCACAGGCCTTGGGCTGTGAAGCTGACGCGGGGACGTAGTTTGTCGTGGGTGATGCCGGTAACTTCGGCATTGAATAGTTGCATACCGCCTTGATAATTAAGCATCGGGAGCACGGCGAGTGTGAAGAGAATAATTCCGAGGCCTCCTATCCATTGTACCACACAACGCCATAGCAGGATGGAGCGAGGGACATCGTGTAGCGTGTTGAGAGTGGTTGCGCCGGTAGTGGTGAAACCACTCATGGTTTCGAAGAAACCGTCGGTAATGCTGAGATGGGTGGAGCATATCATAAATGGAAGCATGCCAAATAAGGACAGAATCACCCATGTAAGACCTGTAAGAAGTATGGCTTCTCGACGTCCCATCTCGCGTGAGTCGGGTTTAAGACTCATCATTGAGACTCCGCAGACTGCTGTAATACCGATGCATATCAGAAAATCAAGGTAACTTTGTTCGCCATAAATAAGGGCGGTGATGCAGGGTATTATCATAAAGCCGGCTTCAATAAGTAAAAGCCAGCCTATGACACGCAGGAGCATCTTGAAATTGATAAAACTTTTATGACGTAGGAAAGGAAGCATATTAATAAGATTAGGTATGAGGGGGAGAGGCGAGCTGAAGCTCGCACACAGAACCAGGAGGCACGGAGGAGGGGAGGCTGGGATGGAGGCGAGCAGAAGCTCGCGCACGGGACCAGG
>CAMWKC010000289.1 GCA_947174735.1 uncultured Porphyromonadaceae bacterium | reverse complement strand
TATCATAATCTAATAAAACTTTGCAGTAAGGCATGGACCGAAGGTGTCTATTATCATCCACGTACAGACCGTTCAGAACTTGAGAAACATTCTGAAGGGCTGATCGTATGTTCGGCATGTCTCGGAGGTGAAATTCCCCAACACATAATGCATGGTGATTTAGAACTTGCCGAAGAGAGGGTACGATGGTTCAAACAGGTATTCGGGGACGATTACTATCTTGAGCTTCAACGCCATGAAACCTTTAAAACTAATGCCAACACACAGACCTATCAGGAGCAAATAAAAGTCAATAAAGAATTACTCCGCATGGCTGAGAAATATAATATTAAGGTAGTGGCAACTAATGACGTGCATTTCACATTTGAAGATGACGCTGAGGCCCATGATCGTCTTATATGTGTCTCAATGCAGAAGACTTTTAATGAACCTCGTCTTCATTACACCAAACAGGAATGGCTAAAGTCTACTCAGGAGATGGAACAGGTATTTTCCGACATTCCTGAAGCTCTTGAGTCTACATGGGAAATTCTGAATAAAATAGAGCGCTATTCTATTAATCATGACCCAATAATGCCGAATTTCGATATACCGGCCTCATTTGGTACTGAAGAGGAGTATCGTGCTCGTCTTACAGAACAGGATCTTTTCGAAGAATTCACACGTGATGAAAACGGCAACGTAGTATTGAGTCAAGAAGAAGCAGAAAAAAAAATACATAGACTCGGAGGGTACGATAAATTATACCGTATCAAATTTGAAGCGGATTATCTTGAGGCTCTTACCATGAAAGGAGCCCGAGAACGATATGGTGATCCTTTACCTCCTGAAATCGCCGAACGTCTTAAATTTGAACTGTATATAATGAAAACAATGGGATTTCCAGGTTACTTCCTGATTGTGCAGGATTTCATTAACGTAGCCCGTAAAGACCTTGGTGTGAGTGTCGGACCAGGACGTGGTTCTGCTGCCGGTTCTGCTGCTGCCTATTGTCTCGGCATAACACAGATTGACCCTATCAAATATGACTTACTGTTCGAACGTTTTCTTAATCCTGACCGCATTTCGCTCCCGGATATAGATGTGGATTTTGATGATGACGGACGTGAGTTGGTACTTAAATATGTCACTGAAAAATATGGAGAAGAAAAGGTAGCACATATCATTACTTATCAGACGATGGCTACTAAAATGTCGATAAAAGACGTAGCTAAAGTAATGGAAGTACCGTTGCCGGAAGCCAATAGACTGGCAAAACTGGTCCCTGACAGACTCCCTGAAGTAAATGGTAAAAATCCAAAAATTAATTTTACAAATTGCCTTAAATATTGCAAGGAATTTGCTGCCGAAGAACAGAATCCCGACCCTAAAGTAAGGGAGACAATGAAATACGCGCATCAGCTTGAGGGCAACGTTCGTGGCACTGGTGTCCACGCCTGTGGAGTCATCATTAGTCGTGATGATATAACCGATTGGGTACCGGTAGCTGTCTCTACCGATACTAATGGTGATAAAGTGCTAACCACACAGTATGAAGGAAGCGTAATTGAAGATACTGGTCTTATTAAGATGGACTTTCTTGGCCTGAAGACTCTTTCTATCATAAAAGAAGCTTTAGCTAATATTAAGGAAGCCCGTGGTATAGATCTTGACATAAGTAAAATACCTCTTGATGATCCGGCCACATTCAAGCTATACTGTGACGGACGTACCACTTCGACTTTTCAGTTCGAATCAACCGGTATGCAGGATTCATTACGTAGTCTGCAACCTTCGAAATTCGAGGACCTTATAGCCATGAATGCCTTGTATCGACCAGGTCCTATGGATTATATACCCTCTTTTGTAGCTCGTAAGCATGGTGATGAACCTATAGCTTATGATATACCTATTATGAAGCAGTATCTTGAAGAAACATACGGCATTACGGTATATCAGGAACAGGTCATGCTACTTTCTCGTCTGTTAGCAAACTTTACACGTGGTGAAAGCGATATGTTACGTAAGGCCATGGGTAAAAAGCAAATTGATAAAATGGCCAAATTGAAGGTCAAATTTATGGACCAAGGTCAGAAGAACGGACATAAGGCTAAGGTACTTGAAAAGATATGGGCTGACTGGGAAAAATTCGCTTCCTATGCATTTAACAAGAGTCATGCCACCTGTTACACATGGGTAGCATATCAGACAGCTTATCTTAAAGCCAACTATCCGGCTGAATATATGGCAGGTGTTATGAGTCGTAATCTCTCTGTAGCCGACAAACTTAAGGTAAACATGGACGAATGTGTGCGTATGGGCATTAACGTCAAGGGACCCGACATTAATGAGTCATACATTAAATTCGGTGTTTCTGAGAAAGGTGTAATACGTTTTGGTCTTGGAGCAATAAAGGGTGTAGGTACAAATGCCGTCTCCGCTATTATAACTGAACGAAAAGCTAATGGTCCTTTTAAGAGCATTTACGATTTTGTCGAGCGTGTTAATCTGAGTGCCTGCAACCGTTCTGCTATAGAAAATCTTGCATTGGCAGGAGCGTTTGATTGCTTTGGCTTACGCCGGGAAGTATTTGTGCATCCTGTCGGTGATAGTACTTTTACTGACCAATTAGTAAAATTCGGTCAGATAATCCAAAATGACAAGAATTCTTTACAGACATCTCTTTTCGGTGATCTTGAACCTATTGAGACGCCTAAGCCCGAAATACCACAGGTTGCCCCATGGCCTACAATCAAACTACTTAATGCCGAAAAGGAATTGGTAACTATATATCTTTCAGCGCATCCTTTAGATCCTTATTTCATGGAAATAACCTACGGATGCAACTGTCCTTTAGCCGATTATGATATAAAAGCCGAACCTGGTAATACTCTTACCGTAGGTTGTCTTGTTACAGCCTTTAACGAACGTCTTACAAAAAAAGGCCAGCCTTACGCTATTGTGACGTTAGAGGATTTTTCAGGTAAGAAGGAATTAAGACTTTTCCGACAGAACCCTGATGTCATGAGAGCTAAATTCCCTATTGGTTCCACACTCTTCATGAAAATAAAAATAACTCAAGGCTATAGTAACTTTACAGATACTGAGTTTGAAGAGATTATACCACTTGAAAATATCAAGGGAAATGTGGCGAACAGTGCTATTCTCTATCTTGATTTTCAATTTGCCAATAAAGATTTTTTCTCGACTCTTGAAAAATTCTCTATTAATCCTTGTCGTCCGGGAGATTTGTATCTTGAGCTGATAGATATGAAATCTAAACAGACCATAAAGATACGTTCACGTAAAAAGTTTGATATTTCACGTGATTTAATACGTTTCCTTGACGAATGGGGTATTAAATACCGTATTCTTACACAATGATATTGTTACTTGTTAAATTAATATCCGTAAGTATCACAA